>JAYSPO010001458.1:0-1282 GCA_043722015.1 Candidatus Kuenenia sp.
GCTTGTAGTCCCGGCTTTAGCCGGAATTCGTTGGCGATTTCAGCGAGGATGCCGCCTGAAGGCGGTACTACAAACATAAATCAACAGCCCGCTAGCGCCCTGCCGCTCACAAGAACCACGGTATTCAGACAGACTCCTGGTGGCCCGAACGAGTGATTCGAACAGCGATGGCCGACAAAAATCCTGACAGCGACATTGAACCGACCTCTGCAGAGCTGGCCTCAGTTCCGCAGACGGTCGGTTCTTTTTTGGTTTCCATCGCATTCTGGTCCACGCTGCTGGTCTCGGCCGTTATGTACGCAGCGGTTTCGCTTTCGCCGAAACTGGCAGACTGGATCAATGTGCGAGAGCAACATGCTGCCAACGCCGTCCGACTGCAGGAACTGGAAGACGAGGCCGATTACCTCGAACGCGTCGCTGCGGCTCTGAAGAGTGATCCGAAATTCGCACATCGACTGGTCCAGGCCACGCAGTCCGGCGGTACTCGGAATGAACTCGTGCCCGTTTCGGATAGCCTGATCTTCGGCGGCACCAGGGCTAAATCCTCTGTGCCGCGACCGTTGGTTCAGCCTGCCGTTGCGGAAGTCGTGATGCATCTTGCAAGTCATCAACAACATCGGAGGTGGTTACTGTGCGGTGCAGCAGGACTGACGATACTTGCCTTCACGTTGCTCAATGATTCCGGTGCCGGAATCATGCAGGCCGCATTCAGTTCGATGCTGGGCTTTTCAAAAGCGGCCCTTGCCCGGTATCGACAGGAACCGCCGGTCGCATCCCGTGATGAAACTGAAATGGATGATGCGTGATTTCAATATCCTCACTCCTCACATGACATCCGCCGGATTCCTGACCGCCAGCCCCGGCTTGTTCATGACATGCGTACAGATCATCGTTGTCTGAACATCTTTATGGCCCAGCAGGTCCTGCACCGTCCTGATGTCCGAACCGGCCTCAAGCAAGTGAGTCGCAAAGCTGTGACGCAGCGAATGAGGAACCGCATTTTTAGTCAGGCCAACGCGATCAATCACCACCTTGAAGAAGTCAGCGAAATAGTCTTCACCCACATGATGCCGCCGCAATTCACCGCTGCGAGGGTCCACAGACAGACGCTGAGACGGAAAGACCCACTGCCAGCCAAACTCCTCAGAAAAAGGGGTCAGACCCCAATAGCCGGCACGGCCCTCCGGGTGCTGCGCACTATTGGGGTCTGACCCCTTTTTCTACCCTTCTCCCCGTAATGCGCAAGATGCAACTTGCTTCGGAACGCCGCCAGACTCATTTG
>JAYSPO010001459.1:0-6460 GCA_043722015.1 Candidatus Kuenenia sp.
CCGTCTTCCAGCAGCACGGTGGTCGGATGTCCCAGATACTGGCCATGTTCATGATCGACGATGACCTGTCGATAAAGTTGATCGTCGAGGTCAATGTACGGGATCGAATACGGTCGATCATCGGCCAGCGCGATGCATGGCAGAAGTTGCAGAATCACGGACAGGGCCACGGCAGTTTGGAGAGACGACATGGCGGGTTCCAGCTGTCTAGAGACATGCGAACATCGGACGGCTGATTCATATCAGCCGTCTCCAGTAAATATCAAGCGACTGATTGCAGGGCAAAGGAATCGCAAGTATGGCAAGAAAATTGTCGGCCAGAAGATTCACGACAAATTGAGTTCAATTTTCCTGCCGCAAATCTTCTTACCCTTGAAATGCAATTTGCTGCGACCTGACGGAGGTTAGGGCGAGCGGCAGAAAAGGATTTACTGTAGCAGAATTCGCAGGAATTCAGGGACGCTCTGAATTCTTGCGAATTCAGCTACGGCACAGATTTATGCATCCTTCTTTGGCGCTTTCTTACTTGCTTTCTTACCAACCAATTTTGCTGTTTTCTTGGCGACACTCTTTGTCGCTGTCTTCTTCGGCGCGCCTTTACTGGCTGTCGCCTTACGACCACCGGCTTTCCTGCCACCGGCCTTCTTGCCGCCGCCTTTGGCCACTTTATCTGCCAGCCACGACACGGCCTCTTCCATTGTCACCGTTGAAATGTCGGTGTCTTTAGGAACAGTTGCATTCGTCGATCCATGCTTCACGTATGGGCCGAACTTGCCTTCGAAAATCTGCACAGGGGCTGCATCGTCCGGATGATTGCCGAGTTCTTTCAAGGGCGTCGGTGCCGCTCGCTTCTTGGTGTTCCGCAGTAATTCCACTGCGGCATCCATCGTGATATTCAGAACGTTGTATGTTTCACCACCGAATTCATACGTATGTGTTTTCTTTTCAAAGCTGCCGAACACCTTATCGTGCGTTACATACGGCCCGAAACGGCCAACGCCCGCATTCACCACCTTGTCGGTGAGCGGATGCTTTCCGATTCTGCGTGGCAATGAAAGCAATTGAATGGCTGTTGCCAGATCGATATTCGAAGTATCGAAGCAGTTAGGGATGCTGCAGCGTTTGGGCTTCGTACCATCGTCCTTCATCTCACCCAACTGCAGATATGGCCCAAAGGGTCCGCGCATCTGGTAGATCGCCAGACCTTCTTCCGGATGAATTCCGAGCGACTGCGGTCCCTTTTGCTTCTCTTCGATGAGTCGATCTGCGACTTCATTCGTGATCTCACCCGGCGCAATGTTGTCAGGAATGGACGCGGTCAGCTTTTCTTCGCCGTTCATTTTCTCGAAGTACGGTCCGTAGCGACCGACGCGCACGGAGGCGTCCAGCCCATCAATCGACAACGTACACGCTTCGCGCGGATCGATATTTCCTTCTTTATGCTTAACCTGTTCGTCGAGTCCTTCGCTGCCAGTATAAAACTGCCGAAGGTAGGGCAAGCGATCTGCCGTGCCGGTCGCAATGTCGTCCAGTGTTTGTTCCATGCCGGCCGTGAATCCCAGATTCACAAGGTTCGGGAAATGATTCTCGAGCAGCTTGGTCACGGCCATCGCCGTAAATGTCGGCACAAGCTGATTGCCATTCTTACGCACATACCCGCGATCCTGAATCGTGCTCAGAATGCTGGCGTATGTACTTGGACGACCAATGCCTTCCGCTTCGAGCGTCCTGACCAGTGTCGCTTCAGTAAACCGTGCCGGGGGCTTGGTTTCATGCGGGATCGCGTCCACATTCTGACACTTCAACACGTCCTTCTCTGACAGTGGCGGCAGTGAAGAATCCTGATCCTCGATCGCGGCTTCCGGGTCATCTGAGCCTTCGACATATGCACGGAAGAATCCCGCGAATTCGACTGTACGACCGGACGCACGGAACTCCGCATTGTCAACTTTGATTGTCACCGTGTCGAATCGCAGAATGGCATCGGCCATTTGAGTGGCCATCGTGCGTTTCCAGATCATCTGATAGAGCTTGTATTCCGCTCCTGACAGACCCAGTTCGTCTGCCGTTTTCATCTCCGTGCCGGCTGGCCGAATTGCTTCGTGCGCCTCCTGCGCGCCTTTGGACTTTGTGGTAAACTGTCGAGGTGCGGGGCTGAGATAATCCTTGCCGTACAATTCATCGACTCGCCCGCGGGCCGCCGTGATGGCTTCGCCGCTGAGGCTCACACTGTCCGTTCGCATGTACGTGATGTGACCATCTTCGTACAGCCGCTGAGCAGTCTGCATAGTCTGCCGAGCCGTCATGCTCAGCTTGCGATTGGATTCCTGTTGCAATGTGCTGGTTGTGAATGGTGGATAGGGTTTGCGCGTCTGCTGCTTCTGTTCGATGCTGGTGATGGTCCACGGTTGCGTGCGGACTTTTTCCAGCAGTTCCTTCGCACGCTTCTCTTCCAACAGCAGCACATCGGACCCGTCTTTCAGACGTCCGGTGTTTTCATCAAAGTCACGCCCGGCTGCGATGCGTCGTCCGCCGACGGTCTGCAGAACGGCATCGAACGGTTCGCCAACTTTTCCTCGAAGCGAGGCTTTCAGGTCCCAGAACGTGCCACTGCGGAACTTCATCCGCTCAATTTCGCGAGCAACCAACAGACGGACGGCCACGCTCTGGACGCGCCCGGCAGAAAGGCCGCGGGCGATTTTTTTCCAGAGCAACGGGCTGAGCGTATACCCATAGAGTCGATCGACGACACGGCGGGTTTCCTGAGCCTGAACGAGATTTTCATCCAGCTCTCGCGTGTTGCGAATCGCTTCCAGAATGGCGGGCTTGGTGATTTCGGAAAACACCATACGACTGACGGGAACGGTGGGCTTCAGAACCTGCACAAGATGCCAGCCAATGCTTTCCCCTTCGCGGTCTTCGTCCGTCGCCAGGATGAGTTCGCTGACTTTTTTGAGGCAATCCTTGAGTTCGGTGACGAGTTTTTTCTTTTCTGCGGGAACGACATACAGCGGATCGAAGTCATTTTCTACGTTCACACCCAGTGTCGACCACGGTTCTTTCTTGACAGCGGGCGGGATTTCGGCGGCGCTCGATGGCAGGTCCCGGATGTGCCCCATACTGGCGCGGACAATGTAATCGTCGCCCAGGAATCCAGCGATTTTCTTTGCTTTTGCCGGCGACTCGACGATCACCAGTGCCTTTTTTAGAGATGCCATGAAGAGTTGACTCAGAATGCGTAAACGACTGAAAAATACAGGGAATCAGAGATCGGCAAAGGTCGCCAGTCCACGACATTTCCGCCTGAATTTCGACAGGGCTTGCCGCAGCAGGGTACCGGCTGCGTAAAGAACAAGAAAGGTGGATCGTAACTATGGCATCAGAGAGGAACTGAACACTGAAATGTTAGAAATTTCGACAATGCTCTCACCGTCACCGAAAGGCAAGAGACCTGAAATGGGCCTTAAAGTCAAATCACAGTTGACCTTGTCTGACAAACGGTGATAGCTAGAATCCGTCCCATGGGCTTTAAAAAAGGGGTCAGCAACCAATAGCCAAATCGCCGAGAGGGTGCGCCGCACTATTGGTTGCTGACCCCCCTTTTTTAGAGCAGGGATAAAACATTCTTCCGACTTCTGTCAAGTGAATGACTGGCGAAGCGGGTCCAGAAACAACCAGACGGTAACGAGTTTTCCTCCATGAGTTCCGCATTTACTTTCTTTCGCCGCAATCAGCAAGTCACCATGGTCGCGGTTGTGATCTTGTCCATGCTCGCCTTTACACTCGACACCGTGTTCAGCGATCGTGGCACACATTTCGTGTTGCTGGGCCTTCTGATCGGTGCCATGATTTTCTCATTCTTCGGCATCAGCCGGGGTCAATGGATCAAATTCGGAATTGCCGGTGGCGTTCTTGGTGCGGTGTGTGGCTTTGTATTTCCGAAAATCCTTAATCCGTCATCTGGTTTTTTTCAGGATTCAGCACTGGGAGCGTTTGACGAAAAACGCATGATGGACCTGCAGTTGCAGCGGAACATTCCAAATATGTTCATGCAGCGTGCCTTCGAGAAGGCCATTGCACCAGGCACAGCAATGTACGCTCCTCAATTCGGGTTCGGACACGAGGCCGGCACGGATGACCTGACTTTTGCTGAAATGATGCGAGCCGAGGCGGACAAGCTTGGCATCGTGGTGACAGATGCAATGGTGTCAGACTGGATCAACCGCCAGACACAGGAAAAACTTTCGCGTGCGGCGTTCGCCGAGATTCGCCAGGACCTGAATTTTGGAACGGGTGTCATTTCTGAACAACGGCTGCTGGACTGCTTTCGCAGCGAAATCAAAGCGCTGATGGCGTATCAGATTTTACGACCCCAACCATCCAGTCTGCCTCAGGGACCAGATGTTTACTTTGCAACGTTCAAGCGAACAAAAGTTCGTGAGCGACTGAATACTGTGCGACTGGATGTGGATGCGTTTGTCGGGCAGGTTGCCGACCCGTCCGAAGTAGAAATCGCCAGCCTTTTTCAGGAAGGGCGATTGAGGTTCCCGAATGAACTGGAACCTGGCTCGCCCGGTTTCCGTCAATTCAGCAAGGCGAAGCTGGCATATCTGGAACTCGGCTATAAAAAAGTGGAAGCCAGCCTGACGCCGCCGACCGACGCTGAAATTGAAGCGTTCTACAAGGACAACCAGGACAAGCTGTATCGCAAGCCCGCGGAACCCGCACCTGCAACTCCTGCGATCACACCTGCAGAAGCCCCTGAGACTCCCGGCGCAACTCCATCACGCGAACCAAAGACCGAAGAACCAAAGACCGAAGAACCAAAGACTGAAGAACCAAAGACCGGGGAGCGAACCTCAGATGAGTGTTTGCCTTTCTCCGACGAGCAAAACGAGGCACAGCCCGCTACGGCGCCAGCTACATCTCCGGACGAAAAATCAGCAGAACAACCAGCTGCGGACAAGAAAACTGACGCGCCTGCCACTGACGCACCTGCGACACCGGACGAATCCGCAGCAACTGTACCGGACAAGGCGGACGCACCAGAATTTGTGATCCCAAAGATTGAATACAAGCCGCTGGATGATGAATTGAAAGCGGAAATTCGCGAACAATTGCTGGATGAGAAAGTCCGCACCGCTCTGGATGAGCGGATGAATGCCATCATGAGCGACGTGAAGAAACTCGAAGAAAAGCGACGCGGTTACCGTTTTTCGCTCTTCGAAAAACAACGCGACATATCCAAAGACGACCGGTACGAAAAGATGCGGGAATCTTCGCCGATTACGCTCGACGCATTGAAGGCGCTGGCTGCGGAACACAACTGTGAGTTTGTCGAAACGCCGCTGCTGAGCTATGCCGACCTGATCGAAGGAGAATCATATCCGATCGGAGTTGCGACTCTTCCTGCGGGAGACACGATCGCCCAACACGTTTTTTCCACATTCCCTGAAGACGTTACGAATGATACGACTCTGTTTGTCGGAGAACGCGGAGTGAGAAATTCATTCGATCCGGATGGAGGTGAGACTCGCTACGCATGGGTGATTACCGAATACGCGCCGACGTTTGTTCCGACACTGGAAGATCCAGGCGTTCGTGATCAGGTGGTGCTTGCCTTCAAGCGAAGCAAGGCACGCGAACTCGCAGGAATTCGCGGTGAAGAACTTGTGAAGGCAATCAAAACGGGTCTCGAAAAACCAGAAGCCGAAAAGAAGACGATGTCCGAGTCACTGGAAGGCGTGACTGTGCTCGAAGCAGAAGGCTCACCTGTCCTGACGATGCGTCAGACACTGCCGTTTTCCTGGATGGAACAATCCATGACGCCGCAGATGAATTTCATGCAACAGCCGACGGCGCGATTGTCGAGCATTCGATTTGCGGATGAAATTGCCGGGACAATTCGTTATGCCGGACCGAAGTTTATGCAGGTCGTGTTTGAAGATTTTGGCAACAACGATGTAGGCGTAGTACCAAACGAGGATTTCAGCAGTTACTACGTCGTACAGGTTCTTGACCGAACACCGGCGGATCAAAACGGCGAAGACATCCTCCGACAGCAATTCCTCACCGAGGGCAAGCAGTTCGGATTCTCTCGCGGTGCTGTCGCCACCGTGATCCAGAGTGACATTGCCGGTCCGACAGCGCTGGAATGGGAAAAAGCCACCTGGCGCAAATATGGAATCGATCCCGACGAACGACGGGATGAGTAGGCCGTAGTCTGACTGATCAGAATGACCAGGCTGACCTCTCAGGTCAAATCCAGGCAGCGCTGGCGGAATCTCGCGTGAAATTGTGCTGACGTGGGGTGCGGGATTGTTTCTGTCCAACTCAGTGAATCGTCATGCGTGGAATTTTTCTGACTCTACTGGATTCTATGTGCTGACTGTTTGAACCACGAATGAACACGAATCAACCCAGCGCGGGCTTCGCCCGCAACCCAAAGTAGCCATCACGC
>JAYSPO010001460.1:0-1015 GCA_043722015.1 Candidatus Kuenenia sp.
TCAATTCGCGTGACGTATGGATTCACGTAGTGCGTGCCCGGCTCAAGTGCCAACTCCTGCACTCCTCGTTCCCCAGGCTTCACCAGCAACTGGTTGGGATCCTCCGCCAGCGGAGCGGCCAGATTGGTGACGACTCCCTTATATCCAGCCGGAATCGTCACAGGGGGATGCTTTTCGACAGCGTAGACATAGGGATTGATCGGATAGCGTCCCGGATTAAGAATGCCCGGCATGATACCCTTCGTCGTGGCTTCGCCGTCAGCATCAACTTTGGCCAGGAAGTCGCCATAACCCAGATCATCGCCGGTCAGGCTGACTTTGACACCCATCTTGCCAGGCTCAATGACTTCCTGTGGAATCACCGTCCACGACCAGACATACGGATTGTAGAAGTAGCGACCTTCAGTCAGGACGGCTCGCTGAATCCCCTTGTGTTCCGGAGACGGCGCGATCTCTTGTCCGTTGGTCAGATCCTGGCCGGTTTTTCGGATCAGGATCGCGATCTCACCGATACTGACGTCAATTCGAAAGCTGGAGTAGACCATCCAGCTGATCGCCACCGCAAACCCCGTGAGCAGCATCACGGCGAATAATCCGGCTCCTGTGTTGCGACGTCCCTGGCTCTGGAATGGATTAGAAGGATTTGACATACAGAAATCTCCCGCAGGCTGACCCTTGAAACAGGACCAGATATTCGACTTCGGAACAAGGATCTCAAAGTACGTAACGACGAGCAAACGCAGGACGTGATGCTTTGGATCAACAAACATTAGTTCGTGGTCGCAAAAAAGCGGGCAGAATCCGCGTGCTGTGGCGAAAACGCCTCAAAAACAACAGATTTTGGCTGAAACCGACCCCGCACGCTGGCGAGCGGCATGCGTCAGCTTGCCGGTACGATGCAATTCCCTCCTCCGCCAGCACATGCGAAGAGTTGCGATTGTACGGATTCCCAAGGCGAGCGGCTGGGCGTCAGCCCTCCGTGGAAATCGACGCGACGCAACACGGAGGGCTGACG
>JAYSPO010001461.1:0-1314 GCA_043722015.1 Candidatus Kuenenia sp.
AGTCTGCTCCATCCAGCAAATCCACGGTCTCTGGAATAGCAGAGTTCTCGGCAGGTGGCGATGACGCGGCACTGCCGTCGTCGGCCTTGGTCTTTTCGTCTGCTGCAACCGGTGCAACGGCGAGCAACATCGCGATGAGCCAGAAAAACATTCGAGTCGTCTCCTTACTCCGAATTGTTGACGTCAGCCAGAGCGTTTTTTATCGATACAAATATGCTTCATTTTTCGTTTCGCCGCCTTGTTCGCGGCTCTCGGTTTCGTCGCAAACTCCGAGTCGTCGCCCTCGTGGATACAGCAGATGCCTTGAAGTCCGTCATCCCGATGATCGCCCCGCCCCGTCAACATAGTTCCGTCGCCGCCGTCCCACGAAAATTCCAACGCTGGCTTACCGTCCCGATTCATGGTGCGGTACAGGAATTACGTAGCCCCAAATATGGCAGCAAGGCCTGACACCCTCTCAGCAGCCTCAGTGCGTGACATGTGACGAGTTTCCTGCAAGAACTGAATCGCTTTTTCTCGTTCGCCCGTTTTCACCAAACCATACAACGTCATCTCCCATTGTGAGTCAACTCCTGGAGCAGCGGCAGGCAGCCATTGCACAAAAACTTTGCCATCAGGGATGCCGCAAGTGAGAATCCGTCGTTGATCGTCCGGGTAATACCGATTCTTGAATTCAACGAGTTCGTCAATCATCGCATCTACTTCATTCGACTTGAATTCGCTCCACATTTCTGGGTTCTCGGCTTCGATCATTTCCCAGGCGAAGCGGTAGTTTTTGCGAGCATGACCGAGGCCAACGGTTTCGTTCCAGGCGATGTTGGCAAACATCAGTGCCACGTGGGCCGCTTCCGACGATGGAACGCTGGCAGGATTCCGAAGCAAACGCTCTGACATCTGCTTCATGATGTCAGACATGCTGCGTGCGTGGGAAGTCATTGTTTCGCCTCTTTCATCTCTCTCGTTGTCTGCTCAGCGTCGAATTTCTCGGGTTCGAATTCGCCACCCCATTCCATAAAGTCGTCATGCTGGTCGTGCTTCAGATCGGCCAGTGCTTCCAGAAACTCGTAGAAACCGCCGATGCCTCCCACTTCTTCGGGCGGACAGGCTCGCTCACCTTCAACGCAGAGCGGATATTTCTTACGAGGTTCTTTCTGCGGGCAGCCCTCAAAGAGGATTTCGTGGTCCCAGCCGTCGCCGAAATCGTACTCGTAAGTAAAGCTGAATCGCTTGCCGGTTTTTGGCAGGATCTTGCTGATTCGAGTGCGGGTCGAATCGACGCAGTTGGAATCGTCGAATCCATCGACGATTAACTCG
>JAYSPO010001462.1:0-4447 GCA_043722015.1 Candidatus Kuenenia sp.
CTCAGGTTCATCGAATTCCTGCTCTCTGAAGAAGTGGAACTCGCTCTCGCGAATTCCGGATCCCGCCAGATTCCGCTGGGACCAATCAATCACGCTGAGCTTCCGACCGACGTCCTGGAACTCACAAAATGGGCCGCCGATAGTGTCTCGCTCGAGGGTGCCGCGAAGCATCATGACGAAGTTCTGAAGTGGCTGACGTCGGAGTACACGGGGCGGTAACTCCATGACACTCAACCAATCCCTGCTCTGGTCCCTGGCGCGATGTCTGATCATTGCCAGCATCGCCGTGTGGCCGGTCGCCATCCTGGTTGCCCGCATTGAGGCATCACCGTCCGTTCGGTCACGGCGATGGCGATTACTGCTGGCCGTGTTTCCTTTCTTTCTGCCGGAATTGCTGATCGGTTTCAATTATCGTCTGACGGCAACTCAACTGACTCTCGATACCAGCCCGCTGACTGCCGCGATCTGCACGGAAGGACTGTATGGTCTGCTGATGCTGTGTCGATGCATGGCCGTCGGTGTGGCGCTGTCGATGCTGCTCCCGCGAAGAAACGCATCCGATGAATCGCTGTATGCGTGGGTTCTGCTGCGTCGCAGGATGGCGTCGGCCACATGGTGGGTTGGCTGGCTGCGGCTGAAGATCTTTGGCGCATGGCAAGCGTCACTGGTCGCCTGGAGCGTGATGGCTCTGATCGCGTTTCAGGAATTTGAAACAGCCGCACTGATGCAGATTGATCGATATCCTGTCTCGTGGTCCGTGTGGCTCTTCGACGCGCATGCTGCCCGGCTGCCGCTGTGGGACTCGCTGAGGATGATGGCTGGTCCGCTGCTTTGCGAACTCATGATGCTCGGACCGGCGCTGTACGTGCTGCTAAAGACGCCGACGGCTGACGGAAACGACATGGTCGATGACCACGGGTTAAGCGGCGATCCGTCTGTCTGGAAGTCGGTACGAATGTCCGCGCTCCTGACGCCCGGGATTGTGCTGTTCGTGTTATGGCCACTCATTCACAATGCGTTGCCGATCGTCCGCGGCGGAATGCTGCTGCTGGACAACTCGACGCTGCAACAATCCCTTGTTCAGATTCTGATTTCGACAGGATTTGCCGTCGGGGCCACGGTCCTGTCGATGGGGATCGCCCTCCGAATCTGTGCTCGGATTGGTGAGCGGCACGGCGCTAGCCGCCGGTTCGCTGTGCGATTTCAGGAACAGCTACCGGTGGCTAGCGCCATTCCGCTCAGGAAGATCTTCTGGATGAGTCTGATTCTGCCTGGTCTGTTGGGTTCATTGGTCCTCAGCCTCGGTCTGTTGGCCCTGTTCCAGTTGCCCGGACTGCGAGGACTCTACGACACATGGCTCCCGATGCTGCTGGGTCAGACACTGGCCGTGCTGCCGTTTGCAGTCGCGGTCGTGCTGCTGTTGATGCGCGTCTCGGACCCGGCGGCACTGCATGCGGCAAAGTTACTGGCGGTGTCTGAAAAGTCCCGCATCCGTAGGCAGATGGCCACGATTCGCTGGCGACTCACCACCGGCCGCTGGCTGCTGGGTGGACTTATTGTTGCGCACCGCTGCTTCTGGGACGTCACCGTCGCGTCCATTCTCCGCCCCGTCCAGGTGGAACCCGTGATCACGAGGCTGTACAACGAAATGCATTACGGTCGCACCGAAGCGCTGATGAGTCAAGCCACCCTTGCCGCGCTGACACCTCTGGCCATCGCAGCCGCGGCCATGCTGCTGAGTCGCCTGGCGACCGTCGCAACGTCGTCGCGCTGAACACAAAATACCGGCGAGCGGTGTGGCGTCAGCCCACCGGTACAATGCGATTCCTGGAAATTCCAGTCCGAGACCTCGCCGGGAATCCCCGGCAACCCCGGGGCTTCCTTCGCTTCGCTCAGTCCAGCCCCGGCCACCCAGCCCACATCTTCTGGTCTGACAAAGCACGATGCCTTGACAACGATTTGAATTCAACCTGCCGCTCAGACTTTTCGATCCAGTGGCCAGTGTTCGCTCCGGCACTTGGCTGGCGAAAGTGGCCCCATCAGACTGATGATGCACAGCAGGATTCGCTTGCCGAAGGATGGCCGGCCGGTTTCGACAAGTGACTTCAGCACATCCGTGATGAAGGGACCGCCCTGAGCCATGTTCTTTTCCGTCTTTGTCCCCGCAGGCACTTTG
The DNA here is from genome assembly GCA_043722015.1 of Candidatus Kuenenia sp. GTDB lineage: Bacteria > Planctomycetota > Planctomycetia > Planctomycetales > Planctomycetaceae > SXXK01. Next base: position 2,177 of record JAYSPO010001462.1, read on the forward strand.
TCCGAGATCAGCGTGAACTCCACTCCCCCTTCGACTTCCTTCAATTCGTAGATCACAACGCACGGCGGGTCGTCGAAATTGGTGAAACGAAACGTGTGAGAGAACCGGTACGGCGGATTGCATTCCAGAATCTCACCGACGACGCCCGTAAATTTTCCATTCGGCGTGCGCATCCGCAACTGAGCACCCGGTTTGAGCCCCGTCGTGTGCATGACAGAACCAAAGAAGAACGGCAGCACTTCACCCTCTTTGGTCAGCGCGTTCCAGACATCCTGGATCGGTGCCTTGATCAGGACTTTGCAGATTTGCCGAGTGACTTCGGTCATGGATCGGCTTTCTGTTGGCGAGATTCCAGCATGTGTTTCAGATCGATTGCTTTCGTGGCCCAGAATCGACTGTATTCAGTCGTCCAACGGTCATAAATCATCTGAATCGGGACCGCGTTGAAGAACAATTCGCGACGTCGCCCCACTTTCTGCGAGATCACAAGATCTGCCGCCGTCAACGTATCGAGGTGCTTCATCACCATGATGCGGCTGCAGTCAAAGTACTTCGCAACATCCCCCACACTGCAGCCGGGCATGTTCTGAATCAGGTCGAGTATCTTGCGCCGAGTCTGGCTGGAAAGGGCCAGAAACACGGCATCCATTGAGTCTGGTTCCATAGGTAACCAAAAGGTTACATATCTGAATCAGCGCAGTCAAGGCCTGGCATCAAAAATTCCCAGCGGACGAATCATTATGTCATGAACGTCCGAAATCGTTTGACCCGAGCCAGCGGCGAGGCTGCAATGGCAAGCACACCTCGCCGTTGGCTCGTGTCAAACACGGGTTCACTCGACGACATGGATTCAACTCGCGACAATTGGCAAGTTGGACCTCACTTCGTGTCACCGGAGCTTTGAAATGATTATTGATTCTCACCAGCATTTCTGGAAACTGGATTTGCCGTTTGACTATGCATGGCTTCACGAACCGAAGCATGTTCCCATCTGTCGTGACTTCCTGCCGGAAGATCTGAAACCGCATTTGAAAGCGTGCGGCATCGACAAGTCGGTGTTTGTGCAGACTCAGCACAATGTCGAAGAGAACCGCTGGGTTCTGAAACTGGCGGAGCAGAATGACTTTATCGCCGGTGTCGTCGGTTGGGTGGATTTGGCATCTGAAAAATGCGAAGAGCAGCTGAGCGAATTCGTGAAGCACCCGAAATTTGTCGGCATCCGACACATTACGCAGGGGGAACCGGATGACAATTTTATCATCCGCCCGGACATTGTACGTGGCCTGAAAGTACTGCAGAAACACAAAGTCCCGTTCGACCTGCTGTTCTTCACGCAACACCTGAAGCATGCTCCCGCGCTGGCTCAGATGCTGCCCGAGCTGCCGATGGTGATCGATCATCTTTCAAAGCCAAAGATTAAAGATCAGAAGATCGACGACTGGAAGAAAGACCTTCAGGCAGCCGCAAAGTTTCCGAACATCTACTGCAAACTCAGTGGCATGGTGACCGAAGCGGACTGGAAAAACTGGAAGCCCGCTGATCTGAAACCCTTCGTCGTTACAGCCCTTGAAGCCTTTGGTCCCCAACGTTGCATGTACGGTTCCGACTGGCCGGTGTGTGAACTCGCCGCCAGCTACGAAATAGCCTTCGCAGCGCTCAACGAAGTGCTGGGAGGCATCAGCACCGAAGATCAGAACGCAATCTTTGGCGAAACGGCGAAGAAGTTCTATGGGTTGAAGTAAGTGGTCCGCATCGGCGCGATCAGCATGAAGACTCTCCATCCTGCAATTCGCACTTCTTCTACTCATCCACTGGGTTGAATTCCGGCTTTGGCTCAGGCCATTCGGGGGGGTATGTAAAGTCTGGCTGCATTGGAAGTTCGATGTTGCGAGCCTCTCCATCGCGTTCAATTCGCATTGGCAGCGTCCCGTCAGTTCGCCGCAGTTCATCCTGGATTCCCCAGAAGGACAAACGCTCTGGGGTCACGTCTCGAATACTGAGGATTCGATCACCTTCCTGCAGCAAATTGCGATAGCGATCGATGTCATCGTAGATGCATTTGGCAACGAGCCGATCCGGTGCCACGTATTCCAGCGAGAGGCTCCGCGAGAGCGGGCGAATCGAAACAGGATTTTCATCGTTGCCGTCACGCCAGATATGAAGCTGGTTTTCAGGAAAATCGAAACACGTGTTCAAATAGCGAAACGCGCCTAAGCCAATCTGATTTCCAGACTTTTCAATCTCCACAGGGATGTTCTCGAAGAGGATGGA
>JAYSPO010001463.1:0-7021 GCA_043722015.1 Candidatus Kuenenia sp.
ATGGGGTCAGACCCCCTACTCACGGTATTCGAAGCCAAAATCGTTTGCTTTTTCGCTTCGACTGCCGTCATGAAGGGGTCTGACCCCATTAAATCAACGGCTGCGAGAATTCCTGATCACGTCATTCACACGGGCGACAGAAGCACGCGGTCTACTTAAGATGTCGTGCCGCAGCATTTTTGTGCAGCAAATCATGTGTGGGTACGGTGCGCGTCGCAGAATCATTGCCGGAGTTAATTTCATGCCGTTGCTGGGCGTCAATATCGATCATGTGGCCACCATTCGACAGGCTCGACAGACAAATGAGCCTGATCCGATCCACGCCGCTGTGCTTGCGGAAATCGGAGGAGCCGATTCCATTACTGTCCATTTACGCGAAGATCGCCGCCATATTCAGGACCGTGACGTGCGGCTGTTGCGTGAGATCTCTCGAGTCGGACTGAATCTGGAGATGGCGGTTTCAGATGAGATTACGAAAATCGCCCTGAATCTGCTTCCGGATCAGGTGACACTCGTCCCGGAACGACGTGAAGAAATTACAACTGAAGGCGGTCTGGATGTGAAGACGCACATTGCCCGCATCAGGCAATGCGTTGATCAGTTACAGGGTGCCGGGATTGCTGTGAGTCTGTTCATCGATCCGGATCTCTCTCATATCGAAGCGGCAAAGAGCCTGGGTGTCACGGCGATCGAGCTCCACACCGGTAAGTATGCCGATGCGCAGACGCCGAAAGACACGGAAATCGAATTTGACAAGTTGCGAGAGGCGGGACAATTTGCTACGGCTCAGGGTTTGCTGTTGAACATGGGCCACGGGCTGACGTATCGCAATGTTCGCCGCATCGCCGCAATTCAGGGTGTTCACGAACTCAACATCGGTCATTCAATTGTGTCTCAGGCAGTGCTGGTCGGGCTTGAGCGAGCCGTGCGGGAAATGAAGCAGCTTGTGACGCTGTGACCAGCACTCACAGCGGTCCTGGCCAGGATTCAGTATGAAAATTGAAATCTCAAATTTGAAATCTCAAATCTCAAATCACTCAGCACAGATCCACGTTCATGCCAGGTAATACATTCGGCCACTGTTTCCGCATCACCACCGCCGGCGAAAGTCACGGACCTGGGAACGTCGTCATCGTTGACGGAGTCCCGTCCGGCATTCCACTGTCGGTCGATGATCTCCGGATCGATTTGCAACGGCGACGGCCGGGCCAAAGTCCACTGGTGACGCAGCGTCAGGAAGATGACGAACCAGAAATTCTGTCCGGCGTATTTGAGGGTCGCACGACCGGAACCAGCATTGCAATCCTGATTCGCAACACTGATCAGCGAAGCAGTGACTATTCAGATATCCGCGACAAGTACCGGCCTGGCCACGCGGACTACACGTTTGACGCGCGCTATGGTTTTCGTGACTATCGTGGCGGCGGCCGAAGCAGCGCGCGGGAAACGACGGCACGTGTTGCCGCCGGAGCCATTGCGAAGAAGCTGATTGCTCAGGAATTCGGGGGAGTTGTCATCGGATACGTGTCACAAGTCGGGTCGATTCGAGCCAGAATTCCAAATCCTGAACTGGTCACGTTGCAGCAGGTGGAGACGCTGGCGGATGGTTCCCCGAATTTCGTGCGATGTCCCGACTACGACGCAGCTCCAAAGATGGTCGAACTGATTGATGAGGTTCGGCGAGAGACGGATTCGATCGGTGGTGTTTCTGAGATCGTGGCGACAAATGTGCCTGCCGGATTGGGTGAGCCCGTATTCGACAAACTCAAGGCCGATCTGGCCAAGGCACTCTTCAGTCTGCCAGCTGTGCTGGGGGTTGAATACGGAATCGGGTTTGCTTGTGCTGAAATGCGAGGCAGTCAGAACAACGATGTTTTTGTGGCAGAAACCTCAAATTCCGGGACTCGGATTCTGACAAGTTCCAATCGCCACGGCGGAATGTTGGGGGGCATCAGTTCCGGGATGCCAATAGTGCTGCGGGCCGCCATCAAGCCAACCAGCAGCCTTGCGAGGGAGCAGCCGACCGTCACGCGCGATGGTCAGCCGACGACGATCCGCACGAAAGGACGTCACGATCCCTGCCTGCTGCCGCGTTTTGTGCCCATGGCTGAGGCCATGGTCGCGATTGTCCTTGCCGACCACTGGCTTCGCTGGAAAACCGTGCGTCAGGCGGTCCAATAATGCTTAAAATGCCGGAATTACCAATACTCTGGTGGCAATTACTCAGTCATTTTCTTCCATCTGGCAGAAAATTGCAGGGTATCGCCGCCCCAGGGTGTTTTTCTGCAGGGTCCTGATAAATTGCCATGCAGGAACTGTTGCTGGTCTGGCAGCGGATCAAATGAGAATTTTTCAGACCATACACTTGTTGGAGACACCTGATGAAGAAATTTTCGATGGGAATGATGTTGAGCAGCTTGTTGGTCATCCAGATCGGCTGCGGCGAAGAAGCTCCGGTCAATGCACCGGTTGCCGATCCTGCAGCGACGATGCACGACGCGGCGGATGCAGCAAAGGGTGCTGCACACGACGCTGCAGATGCCAACAAAGACGCAGATGCCGCTAAAGAAGGTGCAGACGCCGCTAAAGAAGGCGCAGATGCTGCTAAAGACAGTGCAGACGCTGCTAAAGACGGTGCAGACGCTGTGAAAGAAGTTGCTCCGTAATTCAGGGCAGATCCTCAATCCAGTTCACAGCAGAAAGACGCTTTGAGTCTTTGAACATATGCCGGGAGTCCTTCTTTTGAAGGGCTCCCTTTTTCATGCGCGGCAGAATCTGCCGCACGACGTCTCCTCCGGAAAACCAATACATCCGGAATAAACTCTACAGTTTCACAAATTGCCTGACCGATACTTTCGATAAGACCGTCCCGATGCGCAAAGTCTGTCGGTATTTCCGTACAGTCAATGCACGTCACATGACGGTGAGCACCCAGCGAAGGCAGTACACAGCTGCAACTTCTCCAAGGATGGATCAATGCGGATTCGGCATTCACTAAAATCGCTCATTCCCGTCATACTGATGCTGGCGAGCGCCCGAACGGCCCATGCTCAGGGTGGACCACCAATGCCAGGAATGCCTGGCCCTGGGATGCCCGGCCCTGGGATGCCCATGGCTGGCGCTCAGCAGATTCCCGGCTCCTATGGCATGTATCCGGCTCAGTCGCCCTATCAGGGAATGTTTGAACAGACATACCAGCGGGACGGGACATGGTTCAAGAATTCCGTCAACGGTTTCGGGGCTGCGAACCGGCCGCGTGACTGGTTCATGAATCTGGACTATACGAAATCGTTCAATTCAAAACTGCACGGCCTTGTTGGTGCGGATGGCGTCCAGACGTATTTTCAGCAGAATGACCCGGCCAGCAATGGAATTGAACCCGGACTGTCGTTTTTTCGCTATTTCGACGCGGCATCAGCCAGCATCATTCCTCAATTGAGTACCAACGGGATCAGGGTCAACGGTGGTTTCTGGAATCCGGATGGTTCAGGATTTCTCTACAGCGGCGGATACCAATTTGAAGCCACATCCACCTTTGACGCCCGAGCTCATGCGTTGGCACACCAACTGGACACGGAGACGGCGCTGGAATTTCAACGCGATGGTGGTCGACCAGGCTATCAGCAAATTCATCTGGGTGGTCAAACTGATCTGGATATTATCAAGAACGATATCCTGGCTCCGGGTGTCATCTTTGACACGACAGGCAACCTGCCCTGGGGCAGTTTTGGGACAACGAATGAAATCCTCAATCGGAACCTGTTCAACCTGTACGGCCTGCCAACGACGGACGGAAAGACCAACAGCATAATGGGTGGCGAAACCTCTCCGTATGACCTGGCCTATACCATAAGCCAATCTCTCAGCGCGGGCGGTGCGAACGCCGCTTGGGCATTTAGTCCGGTTTACGAGAAAGACAACATCAAAGTCCGCCCGATTTTCGGAGGTCGGTATTTCCGGATTGATGAAACATTCCGTTTCGACGGTGCCTCAACATTACTGGCATATAGGGGCCAGGGCGACGCTGATACTCCAACCAATGCAAAGGTATTCCCGCCCGGGACCGGGATCATTCCGGTCACTCCGCCCGCAAGAACATATACGACAGTGTATCCGAACACTGGTCTGCCACCCCATTCTTCGTCACTGATCGTGTATTCGTATATCAACAGCCAGGTGGTGAGTACTCTTTCCGGCCCGGAACTCGGATTTCAGTACGACATGGGGCAGACCAAAGGAATTCAGGTGACTGGTTCGACTCGTGTTGCCGCGATGTTCAATAATGAAAAACTCAAAATGCGTGGCGACAACATCGGCAACTTCATGGGTACTCCATTAACGACGCCGGATCCTATCACAGGCTTCACGGTTTCGACGGACATGTACAATACCGATACCACGCAGGGGCCTTCTGCCAACGCCTTCAGCGACACTGGAAGCAGCACGCATCTGTCACCGTTGTTTGAACAGTCCTTCAACGCCCAGATTCCGATCTTCGGACGCGTTCCCGTGCTGAAGGACATGTGGCAACTGGAAGATGCCAGGTTGAGTCTGGGCTGGACGTTCCTGTTGATTGGACAGGTGGCTGACCCGAACGACTCCATCGTTTACGATTCCAGTCCCACGACGGGAGATTTCCTGCACTATAATTCTGATCGCAGCACGTTCTATCAGAATACATTCAACGTAGGCGTCAACTGGAGTTATTGATCACCGGACGGCTCATTGTCCGACTCTGAATCAGGCTTCAAACCGTCCGGCAATTCTGAATTGTCGGACGGTTTTTCGTTGGACTGAACTGCCGGGACAAATCTCATTTTGCCGCCAGCTCTTCCACGCGGTAAAGGATCAGGCGGTGAATCAGCGCACACGCTGACGCCTCAGTCACAATCACTGTTAAAGGGAGCAGGTACAGGATCAGGAATTCCACTGTTTTCGAATTCAAGCCACCCAGTATCAAGCCGAGTAATCCCATAACCATGCCGCCCATAAATGGAATCGCAAAACAGCAGACGGCGATGGCGATCAACATGGAGCCATGTCTCAGATAGACGGACAGCAATGTCCCAATATGCACGGTCATCACCACCCAGCCCAACAAAGCCCACGTCCAGGGTTTGACGATGACATCAGAGAAAAAACCCTCAATAAAACGCGGCTCCAAAGCACCCATCCAGACGAATCCCAGTCCGAAGCAAAACAACGGCGCCAGCAGACCGGGTATGAGGCCCAGATATAATTCACTCAGGATTTTTCCACGTCGCTGTGGCAACATGCACAATGAGACGAGTGTCTGCTGATAGATTTCGCGATTCAGCACGTTGCCGAAAAACCGTGCCAGCAGGACGACAAAACTCGCGCCACCCACCATCATCAGCGTAATGCCATAAACCTCTGCTTCGGCACGCTCATCGACCAAAACAGAAATCCCCAGGACCAGCCCGATCGAGAACAGTGGCATCGCGATCGTCCAGACGGCAATCCACAACCAGCCTCCCACCTGAAACTGCCACGACTTCCAGATGAGCGCCGCGTCCCAGCAACGCAGCGATCGGAGGCCGTGCGTCCGTGTGGTCAGGCCGCGGGTGATGTTCTCCGACGCTGCAGCGCCCTGTGCCAGCGATGCCTGATTCATAGGTTCAAACAGAATCCAGCTCAAGCCAAAAAAGAACAGTGCCACACCAATATGAAATGTCATCTGGATGTGCCAGATGTTCTCGCCGCGTTCGTACATCAGGAATTCTGTGGATGCCTCCCACATCGAACGCTGCCGAAGAAACTCAGAAATTTCGTTGAAGTAATACTGCAGACTTAGGAAGTCCCATTGCCCGCAACCAAAGGCGAGCAGACTGAAAAACCAACCGCCGAATTCCAGCAGGATCCAAAGCACAATCGTCAGGCTGACCGCTCGTTGACTGCTGCGAGAGATCGTGCTGCAGAAGAGCCCCAGCTGACTCAGACAGAACGCATAGCACATCATTCCCAGAATCAGAGCTGCGATCTGCTCGGGAACGACTCCACCCAGCGTGATGGATAACAACAGGAATGGCGACGACACCAGAATCAGCAGCACGACGATCGCCAGTCGTGGCATGGATTTCCCGATGAGCAGAGTGAAGTTCCGAACGCCCGTCATCCGCAGCAGCGGGAGTGTTTCTTCTTCCTTTTCCTCGGTGATAGCCAGAGAGAAGTACATGATGCCCAGCAGCGTGAGGCAAACGTAACAGCAGTTAGCAATGCTGCTCACGAGGAATAATCCGGACGCTCCACGTCGCGGCGCTTCAATGACCTGCACAAAGAACAACATGAGTGTCAACAGAACCAAAGCTCCACGCACGACATGATGTGTGAGCAGTCGTGATTCCTGCCGAATGCTGCGTGTCAGAAAAGCGAGTGTTTGAGCGAACATGAAATATTCCGTTGAGGCTTGCGACCATTCTGCCAACTCAGACCGCAGCGTGCTACCCTGACGCGGACTTACCAACCGGATTCGAGCAGACAGGGCCGCGGCTAGTGCTTTGTCAAAGCAAGGATCGCGGGTTGGGTGGCCGGGGCTGGACTGAGCGGAGCGAAGGAAGCCCCGGGGTTTCGGGCTATCGCCCTCCAACCCCGGCCACCCGAAAATTAAGATTTGACAAAGCACTGGCCAGTTTGTGAATTCGTAGGGTGGGACCAGCGGAGCGCAGGCCCACCACATCGAACAACTGGTGGGCCGGCGCTGTCGCTTGTCCCACCCTACATCCACGGGATTCAGCCGATTATGCCCGCTCGCAGGCCAGCGGTTCAATCCAGGAACACTGCCCGTTCCTGGGGTGTGGGCAGGCGACAGGATTCATGTTTGCCAAACAGGCGATAACGCAGGCGGGAGACAATGCGATAACCAATGTCCCGAATCGGCCACGGGACGATCCACAGCAGCCCGCCCATTATTCGCCAGCGTCCGCCCAGCGTCGCCAGAATGCGACTCACCGCTGCTGTGCGTGTAAATGTTTCGCCATCACGCACAAACACCAGTGTGTCG
>JAYSPO010001464.1:0-2181 GCA_043722015.1 Candidatus Kuenenia sp.
CGCACAAGCCAGCTTTCTCAAAGCAGCCATTTCGTAGCCGCCGACTGAGTTCACGACTTCTGGACCTTGACATCCACTATTGGCGGCGTTAGGCTAAAAGCTGGTCCGGAAACGCTTCGTTTCTTTCCGAGGTTTTCAGGTTTTCAGCTCTGGCTCTACGAGGGATGATCATGTTTTGCAATCAGTGCGAGCAGACCCGGAATGGAACGGGATGTACGGATGTCGGTGTCTGCGGTAAAGACGAGGACATGCAGTCACTGCAGGAGATTCTGTTGTACGGCGTGAAGGGCATGGCCGCTTATGCACACCACGCCCGACGCCTTGGCAAGACTGATGAGAACGTCAGTGCGTTTATTGAAGAAGCTCTGTTTTCCACTGTAACCAACGTCAACTTCGATCTGGAAAGTCTGCTCGAACTGGTACTGGAATGCGGTCGTCAGAACATTCGCGTCATGCAGATGCTCGACGAAGGTCATACGGAACGCTTCGGAACGCCTGAGCCTACGGTGGTGTACGAGGGAACGAAGGCGGGGCCAGGCATTCTTGTCACCGGGCATGACATGCTTGATCTTTCGGACCTGCTGGAACAGACGGCGGGCACAGGAATCAATGTCTACACGCATGGCGAAATGTTGCCAGCTCACAGCTACCCCGGCCTGAAGAAGCATGCCCATCTGGCCGGTCATTATGGTGGCCCGTGGCAGAATCAGCTCTGGGAATTCCCGATGTTCTCGGGACCAATCCTTGGAACCACCAACTGCGTGCTGATTCCGCCGGACACGTACGCCGATCGACTGTTTACGAATCGAGTCACTGCCGTTCCGGGCGGGACACGTTTGAAGGACTCCAATTTCTCGGCCGTCATTGCCAAAGCAAAGGAATGTTCGCCGCTGCCGGAACACAAAGTGCGGGAATCAACGATCGGTTTCCATCATAGTGTGGTCCTGGGCGTGGCAGGGCAGATCGTGGATGCCGTGAAGTCCGGCGCCATTAAGCGGTTCTATCTGATTGGCGGGTGCGACGGTGCGGAATCCGGTCGCAACTACTACACAAAACTGGCGGAATCCTCACCCCATGAGTCGATCATCCTGACGCTGGGTTGTGGCAAGTATCGCATTCGAAACCATGACTATGGCACCGTCGCCGGACTGCCTCGCCTGCTGGATATGGGACAGTGCAACGACGCTTACGGAGCCGTGCAGGTGGCTCTGGCTTTGTCAAAAGCGTTTGACTGCAGCGTGAACGATCTGCCGTTGGACATTGTGCTTTCATGGTTTGAACAAAAGGCTGTCGCCGTGTTGTTGAGTCTGCTGGCTCTGAACGTAAAGGGTATTCGTGTCGGCCCTGTGGCACCAGCATTCGTGTCGCCAAACGTGTTTAAGATTCTACAGGACCGATTCGATCTGAAGATCATCGAATCTTCTCCACCTGCGGAACTTGTCCAGCTGGGCGTGTAGAGTGTATTCTTGTCGACATACCGCAATACCGCACGCGGTTGGTGCTGGCTCGTTTTTGAGATTTGAGATTTGAGATTTGAAATACGGGGCGTTTCCCACGCGGTTAAACGATTGTGCCGTCCTCAAGCGATCCTAAGCCAGCAGCACACAAAGACCAGACACCCACCGATGCAGACAATTGATGAAGCACGCCTCGAAACGGATCTGCAGTATCGTTACGAATACCTTGCAGAATTCATTGGCTTTGGACCGGCAGACGCCGCATTGATTCAGGGGTTTGCACCGCATCTCGGCCCGCGCATCGGAGACCTCGTCGAAAAAACATACACAAAACTCCTGAACTACGATGCGACGGCACGTCATTTTGTTCCCAGACAGCACGGATATGATGGCGATGTGCCGGGAAACCTGGCAGATCTCACGGCCAACCATCCGCAGATTCGTTTTCGCAAGGATCACCTGAACCGGTACTTCATGCAACTCATTGGTCGCTCGTACGATGCGAAGATGGTGCAGTATCTGGATATGGTCGGCAGGATGCACACGCCGCTGGCTGGCAGCAAAGGGATTGTTGTCCCGCTGGTTCAGATGAACGCCCTGATGGGGTTGCTGTCCGACGCGATCATGGAAGCCGTGGCGGAATCACCGCTGGACGGCACAAAGACCCTGCAGACACAGCGGGCCTTCAACAAGCTCCTGTGGATTCAAAATGATTTCATCACGC
>JAYSPO010001465.1:0-4220 GCA_043722015.1 Candidatus Kuenenia sp.
TGCACCTGATCCCCGTGAAGCCTGGTGACTGCTTTTTTGTCCCAGCTGGTACAGTGCATGCCCTCGGCCCGGGAATTCTACTGGCTGAAGTGCAGCAGCAAAGCAATCTGACGTTTCGCCTGTATGACTGGGGCCGCGTTGATGCCAACGGACAGCCTCGCGAAATTCATGTGGAACAGTCGCTCAAATGCACGGACTTCAATCGTGGCCCGGTATTGCCTGTGACGCCAATTTCGCTGTGCGACCAGACACATGTCTTCGAAGAACTGATCCGTTGCAGTTACTTCGTTGTCCGCCGTCATCGCGCGCTGGAAACGTTTGAGATCTCCATGTCCGAACGGTTTCGCATCCTCATGTTTCTTGAAGGCCGGGCTGAAATCCGCACATCCGGCGGATCAGTGTCGGCAGGCATCGGCAGCACCGTATTGATCCCGGCTGAATCTGATCGTGTCGTGATTACTCCAATGGATCGTGTACAGGTTTTGGAAATCCTGTGCCCTTAGATTCAGCAGATTACCACGAACAGCAAGTCCGGCGGAAAGCGATTGCGGGACTTTCGGTGAAGCTGGACGGCTGCCCGATCGCTGTCAGAAAAGCTGGCTGGGTTACGGTGAGCACTTCACCACGCACTCCTGCACATTGCAGCGCAGGTACCGCGACGGCAACGAGATGACCTGCACTCAGATCTTCCGAGCCAGTGACCTGCTGCTGATCAGCTTCGCAGCTCAGGAAGCGTACCATCGACTCATCGAGGAAAAACAGAAGTCCTGCAGCCTGCCGACAAAGACTCAGGACGCTATTGTTGAATCGTCGGGGGCGAACTCCGCAGACCAGCGATAGCGGTGTGACGCCGAAATCGCGATCACCTTTGTCAGTTTCCGAAAGGCAGTTACTCACTCAGGACGGTCAAATCTGAGTCAGATACGACATTGAAATATCTGCCGCCGGCGTTGTCGAATCAACCGGATTCTGGCGATCGCGGGCATGGCTAGAAAACGCACCTTGCTTGCCATCAGTTTGACTACACTTGCGGGATTGTCGCCACACCGTTCGACGCATCGGTCGATGTGACCGAAGCAGCCAACCGACGGACGCGAATTCGCGTCCGTCGGTCTCACCGGAATTGGTTCGCACATCCCGTCGCATGTTTTGGCGTGTCGGACCGAATCGTCAACCTTTTCCTCAAATCTGACTCAGGTCACGCCCTCCTGAGTGGCTTGGGCAGGAGACGTTTCACGCCAGGGGCAGCGATCACTTTCGCGTTCAACGGACTTCCACCTGTATTCAACTTGACTGTGCCACTTGATGGAGTACCGCCGACTGGGCGAATCAAATCGATGTCGCGTCGATGTGTCGGACCGACGCGTGCAAGACGATACCTGTTGCTCGCGTTGGTAGTGACCACCGACGCGCGTTTAGGTAGCTTCATTCTCGGTGACGTTCGAGGTGACCGGAGCGGGTGGAGAGTTACGAGAGCTTTCGCTGAAGAGGCCGTACCGAGCTTTCATGATGCGAGAACGGGTTGAGATCGACTGCTGTCTTGCATGGCGTTACCACTACGGCCCATCCCCAAGCAGATTCGTGTTGCTGGGGAAGAGTCGTAGCTGTTGTCCGTCGAAAACGTGAGTACGGAATCCGAGGATCATCGGAGAATTGCTGAAAACCAAGAATCGTCAGCCAGATCGGTGTCTGAGTTCCTTCAGATCCAGGCAAAGAAGTAATGTGTAGGCCTTCCCTGATCTCAACAGACCGAAATTTTGCGATCTCTCCATTTCAATTTTCTCTACAAGCTTATCATGACAGACCGAAAAACACATTGGGATAACATACACTCGAACAAGCGCAGCACAGAAGTCGGTTGGTATCAGGCTGAACCAAAGCGATCCATCGAGCTGATCCGCGAGTTCTCGACACACGACAGTCGAGTCATTGATGTCGGCGGAGGCCAATCGTTTCTGGTCGACAGGCTGCTCGATCTGGGTTACAGAAATCTCACTGTGCTTGATGTGGCTCAGTCCGCAGTCGATGCGACACGAAGTAGGCTGAAGGAACGAGCCGATCTGGTTCGTTGGATTGTGGCCGACGTTACACAAATTGCGCATCTTGATCCCGTCGAAGTATGGCATGACCGGGCGGTGTTTCATTTTCTCACCGAGGAGGCCGATCGGCGGCATTATGTGAACTTGCTGAAGCGGAGTCTTGTGCCCGGCGGTCACGCGATCATCGGCACCTTTGCTATCGGTGTTCCGCTTCGTTGCAGCGGGCTGGAGATCTGCCAGTACGATACTACAACCATGTCCGGCGAGTTGGGCGAGGACTTTCTGCTGATCAGATCATTCGAAGAGGATCATCTGACTCCAGCAGGTAAGGTTCAGAGGTTCTTCTTTGCTGTCTTCAAGCGACTGTGACACACGCTAAATGGAGGTTCGCAGCCCAAATTCGCCGACGCTATGTTTCAATTGTCTATTCAGCGATGCCGACGAGATATGCAATCATTCCTGTGAAGTCCACGGAGGCGAAGAGCAATGATCGTGACTCTGATTGCCACAGCAGATCTACTTACTTTCGCAACACACTAGCACGAACATGTAACCATGGTTACTATCCTGACATTCAACTGGGGTCACTCCTTGAATGGCAAGGCATATGACGACGGCGTATCAACTGGCTGAGTTGGTTTACTACTTTCTCCGACTGGGAACCATTGGATTTGGTGGCCCTGTCGCGCTGGTTGGTTATATGCACCGGGACCTCGTGGAACAACGAAAGTGGATTTCCGAGTCCGAGTGCAAGGAAGGGTTGACGCTGGCACAGCTCATGCCCGGGCCGCTGGCAGCTCAACTGGCGATCTATCTCGGATACGTCCACTTCAGTGTGCTGGGAGCCACGCTCGTTGGTATCGCATTCGTGCTACCTTCATTTCTGATGGTGCTACTTCTCGGCTGGGTCTACGTGGAGTTTGGCGGTATCAGTTGGATGCAGGCTGTTTTTTGCGGCGTCGGTGCAGCGGTTATTGGGATCATTTCGATCAGTGCGTACAAACTAACGCAGAAGACCATCGGTCGAAGTGTTCTTCTGTGGGTGATCTATCTGGCCAGCGCCGCAGTGACCATCATCACAGAGTCCGAGAGCATCTGGCTGTTTCTTGGCGCGGGGCTTAGTTGTCTGGGCAATCCGAACGCCGCCGTGGAAGAGAAAGGATACAGTTGCGGCAAGCGTCGCGTCGCCACTCCTCTTTGCCGCCGTGCCTGCGGCGAAGGCGTCATTAAATGAATTGCTCACGCAGATTGCTATCTTCTTCACTAAGGCAGGCGCCTTCGTCTTTGGCAGCGGATTGGCAATCGTACCGTTTTTGTATGGTGGTGTTGTGAAGGAGTATGGCTGGCTGAACGATCATGAGTTTCTGGATGCAGTGGCGGTGGCGATGATCACTCCGGGGCCTGTCGTCATCACAGTGGGCTTCATCGGCTATATCGTCACAGGTCACGGAACAGATTTTATCACAGGTTTCACCGGGGCTTCTGTCGCGGCACTCGCAACATTTCTTCCGTGCTACCTTCTGACCATCATTCCTGCTCCCTACTTCAAGAAGCATGGCAAGCGACCGGGAATCGTTGCCTTCGTCGATGGAGTGACGGCCGCTGCTGTGGGGGCAATCGCGGGGGCTTGCATCGTACTGGGCCGAAGGACGGTGTTTACTGACGGCTGGTCTCCGGAATATCCAAAGATTGCGATTCTGCTGATCACGATCGGCATGCTGCTGAAATTCAAGAAGCTCTCCGAGCCGATCGTTGTTCTGGGTGCAGCGATCATCGGACTGTTGTTGTTTCCGTTCGTGAAATGATGATCGGAGACCTGGAGTGTCAATGTCCTGGCTGTTGTTGGTCTATCGGATTCCGCGTGAACCGACAGCGGGTCGCGTCTTCGTTTGGCGAAAGCTGAAACAGTTGGGTGCCATTGCTCTGCAGGATGCCGTGTGGGTGTTGCCAAAGACACCACGCACGCAAGAGCAGTTTCAGTGGCTCGCTGCTGAAATCATGGAATTGCAGGGGGAGGCTGTACTTTGGGAAGCCGAGCAGCTCTATGCCACAGCCCCGGAAGCATTGCGGCAACAGTTCGTGGATCCCGTAGAGGCTGAATACCGCGAAATCCTCGCCACTCTCAAGAAGAAGGATCGCGACTTATCAGCTCTTTCGCAGCGTTTTCAAGAAGCTCAGTCA
>JAYSPO010001466.1:0-12407 GCA_043722015.1 Candidatus Kuenenia sp.
ATCGGCAACGTGGGCTACCGCTTGCACCATATTTTAAAAGAGTTGGCAGACAAACTGCGCAGACTCGGATTCGACGAAAAGTCATGAACGAAGAATCACACAACCCATCGATCGAACCGGAACTCGAAGCTCGCATTGTTGCTCTCGTGCTGGGTGAAGCGTCCGATTTCGAACGTGAAGAGCTGAACCGCCAGATTGAGCGGCGGCCGGAGCTGGCAGCGTTCATGTTACAGATGCAGAAAGTCCACGATCTGCTGCAGGATGTTGGCGTCGGTGAGTTCGAAGCACCGGACGAAGAATGGAAGTTGCCGACGGATCGACGCAACGCTGTTTTGGCAGTGATTCGCGGCGAGGCGCCGGTTCAACCAGCCGATGATTTAAGCCGGCGAGCGGGGGATGTGAATCCCCTGATTGACCACGTGGATACGGCCGAAATCAGAGGACTCACGTCCCCCGCTCGCCTCTCGCTGATCGCCGATGACGGCCTCAGTGCTGACGTCGCGAAGAATAAGTCGCCACGACGATTGCTACGACATCTGATCAACGTACTGGCGGTTGTTTGTGTCGCTGTAGCGACGATGTTTTACTCATTCAGCTCGCAGGAACGATCGGCTTCTGAGTATTTTTATGCGGCGGCGAAAACGGACGAGCCACGCGAAGGAATCGATCTGGTGGGCGGGACGAATCTGAGTTTCCAGCTCAAACCCGAGAGTGCTGCGACAAGCTCGGTGTTGCTGGGACGGTCTCCGATTCTGAGGTTTAACGCTGAACCAATGGCGGAGCAGAAATTCGCACGATCCGGATCAAGCGACGTTGACAACAAGAAGAGTTCAGAAACAGCCCTGTCGGCGCTGCAGCACACGCTGAATAGCGGGGCGATGGTCTCGAGCGATGGAGACCTGCCGGACGACGTTCAGGCTGTCGTTTCTGGTTCCGAATCTTTGGTACGAGAAAAAAATGTCGCTCAACACGGAGCTGGTACGCTGGAAGAGGGGCGTGGCACTATTACGTTTCATGACGGCTCTACCACGTTTGAGTCCGAGGCATTTCCGTCGCCCCCAGCGACTGATTCCAGCGTCGTCATCGCCGAAAACAGCACGGCTGTCACGTCGGGAGATTTGGGATATGAAGCACGCGATGGTCTGGCAGACTCCAAACCGGCGGCGCCGAGTAAAGGCTACGTGGCTTTTCCAAATTCGGTCGATGGCTGGGATGCCGTCGGCGATCCAGCTCCGGCAGGAACAGTACGACTGCGAACTGATGATCCGAATGGGGATTCACTTTTCCTCGATGGAATCAAACTACCGTCGCCAGGCGAAAGTGCGGCCATCAGTGGTGGAATAGAGACATCCACACCACGGATCATCATTGAAAACAAAGAGGAAGTTATCGGCGAGACTTCTCTCTATTTCGGAATGAGCGATTTGCCTTCCGAGCTACCTGATCTTCAGCAAAAAAATCCGGGTCAACAGCAATATCTCAATCGCAACGAGTCAGTTGCAGATTTCTCGAAGGACAAGGCTGGTGTAGGGGCCGCTGAAAACAAGCTTGATGGCGAACGACTCGGGAAAGAAGCGAAGCCGATGGATAGCCTCAGTTTTGCGGGCACGGCAGATGATTCTCCGATGGCCGACAAGAATCTGGCTCGCCTGTTGAGCGAATCTGACGACGGACTGAGGACTGACGCACAGGCCAACGACCGATTCGGACGCGCCAGATTTGGAGGCGACTTCGGCGCCATTGGCAGTGACCGCCCTAGCGTACTCTTCGGCAACTTGAACATAGAGATGCCGGCCGATGCTCAAGGCGATGCAACTCAGATTCCGGAAGGCATCGCCAATTTCGACCCCATACTGAAAGAGCGTTCGCAAGCTGAGGTTTCTGGCCGGGACTCTCTGGCGAGAACGAAGTCCGCAGAGGATTCGGCGGGAAAGCAGAGTCTCGATTCGTTCCAGGAAGCGATTAGGCAGCCAGGTGATGAAAAGTCTGGCCTAAAAGGATTTGTTGATGTTCGGTCCGGCGGTGAGCCATCCGGTTCCACCAGTCAGCCGATGACATTGTATGGTGAGGCCACGAAATCAGGACAGACCGACGTTGCTGGTATTGTCACGGAAGAGTTCGAGCAGAAGTGGAATCGTGGCGGCATGGTGAGCTCTGGCGGTGCTGAACTCGATAACAGCCTCGGCGTGGATCTTTACCGAGTCGTTCCGCGTTCAGTTCCAACGCCAAACGAGACGCCAGCACTCCGATCAAGCCGATTGTCCATCCCGGGTACAAGAGTTGGCGATGGAATTCCGGACAGCCGAGAGCAGGAAAGCACAGTGCCACCGGCACCCGTGACTGGGAAAGCGACCGCTCAGCCTAAATCTGAGGAAATGCCAATAATCTACGGCTTTAACAGCTCTGGCAAGGTCATAATGAACTGGGAAAAAGACGAGAAACTTCAGGAGCGACGAGAATCTGGTGTAAAGGGATCGACACATTGGTTCTTTCGACAAGGCGCTACTGCACGGCCGGCAGTGGATGACGATTCTGAACTGAAGAAACCGGCAGCGAAAACAGTCGCGCCTTCCGTCGGTCTGAATGAAACAACTGCAGCTGCAGAGGCATTTTCAACCTTCTCTCTTCACGTGAGCGACGTTTCTTTCAAACTGGCGGCAGCGGCACTGGCTCGTGGCGAATGGCCGGAGGCGGCAAAGATTCGTATCGAAGAATTTGTAAACGCTTTCGACTACGGTGATCCACTGCCGCACAAGGGTGAAAAGGTTGCGTGCGCCGTCGAACAGTCGATTCATCCCTTTGTCCAGCAGCGAAACTTACTACGCGTGTCGATGCGAACGGCGGCTGAAGGACGTGCCAGCAACACTCCACTGCGTCTGACCTTCCTGCTGGACAACTCCGGCTCCATGGAACGAACCGATCGCCAGGAAACCGTCCGCCGTGCCTTTGCTCTGCTGTCTCAGCAGTTATCCCCGATCGATCAGGTGACGCTGATCAGTTTCGCCCGGCAACCACGACTCCTTGCGGAAAAGGTGAGTGGTGCTGAATCAGGTCAGCTTGTCAAACTGATTGACGAACTGCCAAGTGAAGGCGGCACGAACATCGAAGCGGCTCTGCGACTGGCCTTTGAGAAGGCAACAGAGCAACAGACACCCGGCGCGCAGAACCGCATCATTTTGCTCACCGACGGTGCCGTCAATCTGGGTGATGCCGATCCAGAAAGCCTGTCGCGGATGGTCACAACGATGCGGGACGCGGGAATTGCATTTGACGCCGCAGGAATCAGCGCCGAAGGTCTTAACGATGACGTCCTTGAAGCTCTCACACGCAAAGGCGACGGTCGGTATTATCTGCTTGACTCCTTCGAAGACGCCGATGTCCGCTTCGCTCGTCAAATTGCCGGTGCACTGCGTCCGTCGGCGAGCAACGTCAAGGTACAGGTCGAGTTCAATCCGAAACGCGTTGGCCACTACAAACTGCTTGGATTCGAAAAGCACATCCTGAAACAGGAAGATTTTCGGAACGACAAAGTGGACGCCGCCGAGATGGCAGCGGCTGAAGCCGGAGTAGCTTTGTATCAATTTGAAGCCAAACCGGACGGCGAAGGTGATGTGGGTTCGGTGTCCGTGCGATTTCGTGACTTATCGACCGGACAGATGGTCGAAAACAGATGGCCCATTCCGTACGAAGCCGACGCCCCACGTCCGGACCAGGCGGCTCCGTCACTTCGCATCGCTGCCTCCGCCGCTCTGCTGGCCGCAAAGCTCCGAGGCGAACCGTTGGGTGAGACCGTCGATCTGCAGACTTTGTCCCAGTTGATCTCCGGATTGCCCGAACAGGACCGCAACGATCCGCGGGTTCAACAACTGCGACTCATGATCGAGCAGGCTCGACAGATGAATGGGAAATAAGGAAGTGAGCGGATCGGCGCGTCAGTAGGTCCTTTCTGCCGGAAAGGACGGTGTTTGGTAGGTCCTTTCTGCCGGAAAGGACTTTGCAGCTTGCTGCAACCTGCGACCAGTTGAGGTTGATGCAAGAGCGACATGGCGACGTTGAGCGGACGTCCGCTCAATTGGTTCGCCTTGCGGCGAAAGTCCAGCCCGGCAGGCTGGACCTACTTTAAAGCAGTTACCGGCGGCTAGCGCCGAGCCGCTCACAATTAAATACAGCCCACAGAGGTACATAGCCATGAACGAAATAACACACGTCGTCAAACCATTTTGCCTGCTGACACTCATCAGCTTGATGAGTCTCTCCTGCCCTGCTCAGGAAGCACCTGACGGAGCCAGCATTAACAGCTCCATCGGCAATGACGGTACCGGGACGATCGTTGTCGAAGCCCGTGGCCAATTGCCAAAGCCGCCGGTCTTCTACACAGCCAGTGCCAACGCGACCGTACAGGTCGGACCGGAGTATCTGGAGCAAGCCATTGAAGTTACGATCAAAGTCGTGCAGGGCGATGCAAAAACATTGAGTCTCGGAATCAACGGCGAGGACCAGGTGACCAAAGTCAAGGGTGAGAACCTCAAGTCGTGGTCCGTTCGACAGGAAGGTGTCCTGCGTTTCCTGGATCTGCACGTCAACGAGAAAGTGACTGACGTCAAGGCTCAGATCACGATTCGCTCCCGCAAACTCGATATGAAAACGCCCGTGGCGATCGACCTGACTCACCTCACGCCCGGAGACTCCGTTGGTTTCAATTCGATCTTGAGTCTTCAGTACGCATCAGGAGTCGAAGGTAACGTCACGGAAGCCACGGGGTTTGCTCCGCTTGATGCGGGTGCCCTGAATTCCGCAGGCAAGGTCGACCGTTTTCAAACCGCGACCGGAGGTCTGATCAAACTCATCCTGAATCGAGCAGGTGCATCGCCGGGTCCGGTCGAGCTGACGGAGACGACATTGAAAGGTGATGTGCACGCCAATGGCGAGTCGATTCACTTTCAGTTTCGTGGCACAGCCCATATCACCGAGCCGAATGCAGAGATCACTATTCTCTCTGGCAACGCAGCTGTCAACGAAGTGCCGATCGATCCCAACTACCGCTTGCGGCTGTCCATAGAGAACGGCAATCCAGTCTATAAACTCGTGTTTCCGAAGGCAGGGATGTTTCCACTCACATTGGATTTTGTCGCTGCTCTGGCTGCACCTGCGGCGAACGGGCGAAGCATGGATTTCACAATTGCCGCCAGCGCTGTTGTTCCGTTGAGCGTGAGTGGACTCGCTGCGGATCTCGAATTCCTTCGCGACCAGGAATCGGTCGTGCCACTGCGTGACAACAGCAATTGGCTGGGATTCTTACCGGCCACAGGCCGAGCGAAACTGAATTGGAAAACGGCTCGTCAAACCGGAGAAGCAAAGTTGTTCTTCTCGACCACCGGACGCATTGATTCCAAAGTTGGCGCGGGTCTGCTGCGTCAGGATCATCAAATCGACTATCAGGTTCTTCAGGGAGAACTGACATCGTTTCGCATCTTGCTGCAGGGTCCAGGAGAAATCCTCGACGTCCAGGGCAGCAACATCGTTGCATGGAATGTCAGCAACCAGGGCGATGACCGTCTGTTGGAAGCGACGCTCAGTCAGCCGATTACGGGGACCAGCCAGATCAAGGTCCGCAGCCAAACCCCGCTTGGTGCGTTTCCCGTTCGCGTGGATGGATTGCGATTGTCTCCCATCGACGCGATCCGGCATTCGGGTTATCTGCGTCTTACCAATTTGGGATCGGTGCGTCTGGAACCTGCTGTGCTGAACGGATTGACTCAGTTGGCACCGGACCAGTTTCCCGGTGATGCGATCGAAGCTCGTCAGAATTTTGTGTACCGCTTCCCGGCTGCAGACTACGCATTCACAGTCGTTGCGGACAGTATTGAGCCGGAAGTCAGTGTTTCCGAGCTGGTTGTCTATCAGCTCGCGGAAACTGATCGAGTGATCAATGCGGACATTGAACTTGACGTTCGCGAAGCGCCAATTCGCGAGTGGGATTTCGGCATTCCACCGGACTATTCCGTCGTCTCGGTCACGGGCGCGAGTGTGGCGGATTACATCGCAGCATCGACAGTCGCAGACGGGCGTCGCAATCTGAAAGTTGTGTTCGGTCAGGACGTGGTTGGGCGGCATTTGGTGACGCTGCAACTGGAAAAGAGTGAAGCCGCCGCCGCAGGGGACTGGGTACTGCAACGAATCGAATATCCCAACGCAAAATCGGTGCGGGGCGACGTCGGAATCGTCAGCGCTCCCGGCTTTCGAGTCACCGTGGGACAGACAGATCTGCTGGTCGAAAAGCCGCTGTCTTACTTTCCTAAGCCATCGCCACATCTGCAGCAGGCCTTTCGGATTCGTGAGCCTGGATGGTCAGCGACGATGCAGATTGAACTGCTCGACCGGAGTATTCAGTCTGATGTTTTTCACCTCTATTCGCTCAGCCAGGAGACTGTGTATGGCAGCGCTTTGATCAACTACTTTGTCACAGGCGCACCCGTTTCCGAATGGAAGATTACAGTGCCCGAAACGATGGGCAATGTCATGGTCGATGGTCAGAATGTCCGTACGTGGCGCAGAGAAGCCGACACTTTGATTGTTTCCCTGCATCAGCCAGTGATGGGAGCTTACACCCTGTTGGTGACGTTTGAAGAGAAGCCCGACAAGAGCAAAAACACATTCCAGGCAGGACAGGTTTCGCCGACCGGTGTGCAGGGTGAACGAGGTTATATTCAGGTTGTCAGCCCGATGCAGGTGGAAATCGAGACCGTGTCGATTTCCGAAGACATGCTGAAACTCGATCCACTGGAACTCCCTGCAGAGTTCCGCCTGTTGAGCACAGCGCCTCCTTTGGGAACGTGGCAATACACCGATCGGCCGTTCGATCTGAATCTGAAAGTCAGCTGGTTTGAGCCAGGCACAACAGTGACTCAGCTGGTTGAATTCTCGGAAGTCAACAGCCGTGTTTCGCAGGACGGTGAGTTGGTGACAGACGTGCTTTACTATGTCAAATCACGTGGACAGCGAACATTCAAAATCAAGATCCCCGGCGACCCCGTGCGTCTGTGGGCCGTTTCCGTAAACGGTCAGCCTGTCACCGCACGACAGGCAGACGACGGCACACTGATTCCATTGCCCGGTGGCACAGATCCCAACATCCCGATTGAAGTGAGTCTGCGTTTGGGAAAACCGGCTGTGAAGAAATCATACCCTGAACTCGCGTTGCCGGTCGTTTTTGCGCCCGTCCTCAAGACTCAATGGAATGTCACCGGCGACGAGAAACACGTTCTGGTACCAACCGGTGGAACGGTCGAACCTCCTGTGCCGGTCTTGCGTCCATCCGGTTTTGACTGGGTTGCCAAACGGGGAATCATCTCGCTCTTCGTCATCGGACTGTTCACTTTCATCGGAATCTGGTCGCGCGACAATTCGGGATTCTGGCGGATGCTGGGATTGCTCAGTCTGGCCATTGCCATCTTTGTCTCGTGTCGAGCTGCTCAGACCGCACTTGCACAAACCGGATCGCCGGAGCCGCTGCAACTCAGTCTGCCAATCCTTTCGGCGGGAGAAACTGTCCAACTGACGGTGAACAACATGCCAGTTTGGCGAGTGGATCTCTCCTTGATGGGGCTGGCAGCCGCGTTGGCTGGCATCGGAATGATTGTGTGGTCATTTCGCAAGCATGAAACGTTTCGGAGAATGCAGATCCGTTGTGGTGGCATGCTCCTGATTGCGTTGGGTGTGCTGTTGCAGGGCGACGGAGCACCGTGGTTTTATGGCCTGCTTGCTCTCACGATTCTGATTCTGCTTTTCGTCCGCCCTGCCATCGAATCGATGCGCGACATCCGTCGCCGGATGCAGCGTGCGGCCGAGCAACGCAGGACAGATATCGCAGCAAAGCAGAACAGTTCCGGTCCTGCAGCGGGGACGCAAGCCGGGCCGGCAACGGTAACTTCGTGAAGGATCCTTTTGTGGAATACATTGCGATTCAACCCAGAACGGGTTTCACAACGAAAGAATCAATCTTGACCGCGCAAGGAATAAGAAGATGGAACACAAATGCGTTCAGGGACCCCATCCGGCTCGTCCGGATCGGTGAGCAAAGATGGTGGGCTAAAAACAAAACACGACTCGCACCACAACCCCATCCGCCTCGTGCGGATGGTGGAAAAGATCGAAAGCATGGTGCGAAGACTGTAGTCTCTATAGGGCATGCAGTCTCTTCAGTCGCGATTCTCTTCTCATTCACCATCCGTGCAAGACGGATGGGGTCTTGTGCGGTGTTGAAACGAGGACTGTTTAGCCATCCATCGGATTCACCATCCGCACGAGGCGGATGGGGCCTGGAAGATATGGGTAATGACAAGGGCGTTGCCTTGGGCTATCACATTGTGCCGCGTTGCGGCTGAATCGCAGGAATTCGGACACAATTCTAAAGGTGCTGATCATGCAACTTCTACTTACCAGGCTTTGTCAGAACACCAATAGCCGTCACGCGTCAGCGTCCGGTTTTGTCGAACAACCGTGGGCTAGCGCCCTGCGGCTGATGGGTTTTTCTACCAAGCCTGGAATCCGTCGCGGCATGGCAATGCTTGCATTTCTAGCCGTCACCGTTTCTGCGACATGCACTTGTCTCGCGGCGACTCCTGATGGTTTTGAAGCGGCCGATTCGATTACGCAGCAGTGGCAGATCACGCATCAGGACGCACGCTTGAAAGCAAGCGGAACAATTGCGTTGTTCGGGCGACCAGGGGACCAGTTTGTGCTGTTAAAAGCACCGGCTGTGTTGACGCTTTTCGAGGGAGAGGGTCTGCGCCTCACCAAACGTGAAGTGCCTGGAGAAGGTCTGACCTACGTCATCAGCATTCCCCTTGCCGAGGAAGCTGCCAACCCTGATCAGGATGCCGAGCCGACAGCGGCGGTCAGCTACAAAGCCACATTTGAGTATCAACTGGAGACGATCAAGCCGATGGAAGGCTTGCCGGTCCTGACCGGAGTGGCCGCGGTTCACGAAATCAATCTCAGCTACGACGAAGCGGGATGGGATGTCTTTGGTCCGACGGCAGTAAGAGTCGAACAGATTGAAGCCGAAGGTGACAGGACTCAAGCCAAAGTGCTGCTCAGTCCAGGCACAGCCAGCCTCTTGCTCAAACCAAAGGCCCGTGACGTCACTGTCGAGAAGACGCAGTTTTTTGTGGAAGCCTCGAATCTCTTTCTTCCCGGCCCCGGAGTGGTTGACGGTCGTCACCGCCTGAACATCCGCATTTCACAAGGGCAGGTGAGCGAACTGCAAGTCCTTGTTCCTCCTGGGCTGACCGTCAGCGCGGTCACTGGCCCGGTCGGTTCCTGGCAATTCGACGCCGAGAGCGGCGGCTTGAAGCTGCAGATTGAACCGGCTCAGTCTCAAACGTTTGATGTCATGATTGAAACGCAACGCGGTCTCGATCCATTGCCGGCGGACGTCAATCTGGCTCCGCTCCGTGTCGTTGATGCCAATGGGGAGGTCGGTCTGGTCGCGATCGCGTTCGGCCCTGAAGCCCAGCCAGAGAAGCTGGAGGCGAAAGTCATGTCGGCCGTCAATCTGGGAGATTTCGATGCCAGCCTGATGCCCAATCCGCAAGTCGTCCTGCATCGAGTCTACCGCTATGGTGCTGACGGGGGAGAACTGGCGGTGCGAGTCGCACCAGTGGCTTCGGAAGTTCGAGTCATCAGCAAACAGGTGTTATCACTGGGAGATGAACGAATCGTCCTGGCCGTCAATTTCGCCGTAGACATTTCACGAGCCGGTTTGTTTCAATTGAGTTTTCCATTGCCCAACGGGCTCGAAGTCGAATCGCTGACCGGCGCCGCGTTACACCATTGGGCGGAACTCAGTGAAGGCGGAAAGCGGCAGATTAGTCTTCACTTGAACGGCAAGACGATCGGCACGCAGAGTTTCTCACTGACGTTGTCCGGCACAGCACCTGCCGAAGTCGGCCAGTGGGAGATTCCCCGTTTCGAGTTGAATGAGGCTGCACGTCAAACCGGTGAACTGGTCGTACGGCCTACGACAGGCATTCGACTGAGAACCGTGTCACGTCAAAACGTGTCTGAAACCGACCCGCGAGATTTGGGTGGCAATGCGCAAGGTGCCCTCGCGTTTCGACTGCTGCAACGCGATTGGAATCTGTTTCTCGGCATCGAAAAACTCGATCCGTGGGTGACCGGTCAGGTGCTGCACGACGTTACATTGCGAGAAGGTCAAACGCGGTCGGCTTTGATCGCGAACCTGAATGTGCAGAACGCATCTATTGGTGCGTTGCGAGTCATTCTGCCGATGACGAACGAGGATGAAATCAAGACACTTCGCGCCAGTGGCAACATGGTCAGCGATTTGGTCAGAACGGCACCAGATTCGAACATCTGGGAAGTTCAATTCAAGCGACGTGTGGTCGGCAAACTGCAATTCCGCATCGAATACGAGCGTCGTGGTGATCGTGAGAACGAAGATGAAACTCTGAGCCCGATCGGATTCCCCCAGGCTCGTCAGATCTCCTGGTACTTTGGTGTCCGCGCTGGCGGTCGACTGGAACTGGAACACGAAGCTCTCACGCAAGGGTGGCAGCGGATCGACTGGAACACAGTCCCTGAGCCTCTGCGGGAAGCAGAAACCCGCAGCGCTCCAGCGCTGGCGTTCCGCGCTGTCGCTCCCGCCAGCGTGCTGAAAATTCACGCCAAACGCCATTCACTGGCAGACGCGCTGAAGCTTCGTGTGGCCGAGGGGTCGTTGACCACTGTCCTGTCGCCGACCGGCGATCAACTGACCTCGGTCGATGTCATCATGGAAGTCATTCAGCGCAGCAGCCTGAGCGTCGGTCTGCCGGAAGGCGGTGAGTTGTTCAGCATTTTCGTCAACGGCGAGAGTGTGAATTCGATTCGTCAGGGCGGCGCTGCAAATGCGTGGCAGTTCTACATTCTTCCGGGCATTGACGATCGCACGGCCAAGGTCCGCTTTGTCTATTCAGTCGCGGGCGATCGGTTGAGCAATCTGAAACTCAACAGCCCTCAACTGAATGTGCCCCTGGAAAACATTCAGTGGAACGTCATTGCACCGAAGGGCTTCGAGCTGAGCGACAACGATGGCAATCTGGAATTGATACGGCAGTCGAATCAAAAGACCTATGACCGAGACTCGTACTTGTCAGCAGCGAGCGGAAAAAGACAAGTCCAGGCAAAACAGGCGACCCAACTCCTTGAGCAGGCGAATCAGCTACTCCAGGCCGGCGAGCAATCCAAAGCCCGTTGGGCACTCAACAGTGTCGCCAATCAGTATGCGCTCGACGCCGCTTCGAACGAAGACGCGCGTGTTCAGCTGGAAAACCTGCAAACGCAACAGGCGATTGTCGGTCTCAATACGCGGCGTCAGCGTTTGTACCTTGACAACAGCAGAGATGACGCTGACCTGGTCGATAATGAACAACTTCGACAGGCGGCAGCCGAAAACCCGGTTTTACAACAGGATCAACTCAACTTCCGCCCCCAGCAACTCAGCCAACTGCTGCGAGGAAATACGACGGCGGACAACGCGATCCTGCAGCAGATCGCGGGGCGACTGGTTCAGCATCAGCACACCACCGAACCTGCTCCGCAGGCGATCATCATCAGTCTGCCGGAAGAAGGTGATGTCTATACCTTCGGTCGCAGTGTCCAGGTGGCCGAGAACGCACCCCTGGAGCTTGACCTCGACTTCGGCTCGAAACTCAGACTCCATCTCTGGCAAACGGTCCTGGTGCTTGCTTTACTCGCCGGCATAGGAGCAGCCCTGGCGTTTGTGACAACACGGGACGCGAAGCCGATGAATGAATCATCAGACGCCGTTCAATAAAAATCAGGAAAATGCCAACCGCTTGTGGTCTGTTGATTTAGGTTTGTAGTTCCGCCTTCGGGCGGTTTTTTGGCCAGAACCGCCCGCGAATTCCGGCTGAAGCCGGGACTACGAACGAAATGGTTACTAAATCAACAACCCGCTTGCGGGTTGTTGATGGAGTGCTGCTCGTTCGCGCCCAACGGCTGATTAAACCGAACTTGAACGGCTTCAAATTGAGCTTCGAGCGGTAGAAGACTGGGAATTTGTTAAAATACGCATACATTCAAATTACATGTGTAGCCAGAATATATCCAGATTTTCCTGGACTTTGTTTTTCCTGCCGCTACAAATTCGTCATGAGCAACCCAGACAAACGCTCGTCGGCAACGGCGGCACGATGACCATCGAACGCAGCCTGCCGCATGGGAATGTCGCCGCCGTGCTCGGCACGATGCAGAACATCGGACTCGATCAGTTCATCGCAGCAAGGCCGTGTCGTGAGCGAAGCCTCGTGATGGCCATGATCGCTGATCGGATTCTCTCGCCCGGATCAAAACTCAGTTGTTCGGCAGGCATGCATCCGGAG
>JAYSPO010001467.1:0-2013 GCA_043722015.1 Candidatus Kuenenia sp.
TCGTTTTATTCTTCAATGTCGGCATTTTCGTTTAACGGCGAGCCGCAGGCGTAGGCGAAACCTGGCACTGACGCCTGCGGCTTGCCGTTAAACGATTAAGACGACGGTCTCCGAACTGGATCGGGTCGTTAAGACGAATCTGGGACGGTTGAAGTCGTGAGTCCATCCAACTCCCCGGTCATGCCTCAACCAACTGACAGCACGACGGGTGCAGTCGTGCATTTCGGTAGGTCCTGTTTTAAAAATCACCCGCGAATACACCAGTTGTGACTCCTGTCTGCGAGAGCCATGCTTTTCTTCCGTATATCGGGGATTTCGCGAGTCGCAGAATCAGCCATGACTTGAGACGATCAGACGGGTAGAATCCGCATTCGTTGTGTCGCAGTATGATTGCCGTATCGCTTTTTCATCCGCAGGCCATGTTAATCAGCATTCTTTTCGCCCTCATTTTCATCATCGCGGTGCTCTGCATCCTGGCGGTCGCAGGCTTCGTACTTTTCAATGTTTTCAGTACGCAGACGCGAGGATCTCGTACCGATGGGCAGCATCAAGATGGATCCGGAGCCGATGGAAAGCGTCGAGCTCTGGACATCGTTTCCCAACGACCGCCGCACGCTGCGGCCGTGAAGTGCGGGAAATGCGGGGCAACCGTGGACAGCACAGCCGAACTTTCCGCTGACGGAAAAGTCCGCTGCAATTATTGCAATGAGTGGTCAAGTATCCTCTGAGTACGACTCCTGCCATGCACCGTATCCGTGTCGTGTTTTCAATCGGTGCCCTGCACGGCGGTGGCTCAGAACGGCAGATGTTGCTGTTATTGCGGCATCTGGATCGCCAGCAATTCGAGCCCTTGCTGTACCTTGTTTACAAGTCCGGTCCGCTGCTGAATCAGGTTCCTTCTGACGTGCCCGTTGTGTCATTTGATACACGCGTCACAGCATCCCGGATTTACTTTCCAGGGCTGATGCATTCTCGCCGTGTACGAGACTACGCCCGGTTCCTGCAGGAAGTCAACGCAGACGTCAGTTACGACCGGACATTTCTGATGACGTTGATTTCTGCCGCTGGCGCTCAAAAAGCCGGCCTGCCGAATGTGTCCACAATTGTGACCGATCCAGAGACTGGTTTCGCACCGGTTGCCGGTCGCTTCCAGTGGTTCAAACGCAGAATCCTGCATCGCCTGTACAACAATTCAGCGCAGGTCCTGGCGGTGTCGGACGGAGCGCGGGAAGCGGCGATTCGTTTTTACGGAATCCGGCCGGATCGCATCGCAACACTGCAGAATGGTGTTGATGTGGATTGGATTCAGCAGCAGGCGACGCAGGCAATTCAGGATGTTTGGTGGACCGGAAAAAAGCAGGTGACCACCGCGTCGCGCGTGTTTCGCATTGTGACTGCAGGACGGTTGAATCAGCAAAAAGGATTTCATCTGCTGATCGATGCGATCGCCGATGTATGCCAGGAATTTGGGGAGATCGAATTTCGACTGGCAATTCTCGGCGACGGACCACACCGAAACAATTTGGAGAAACAGATCGCCGCGCTGAGCCTCAATGAGACCGTACACCTGATCGGATTTCAGGACAACGCAATCGCATGGTATCGGTCGGCAGACGTGTTTGTGTTGCCGTCGTTGGTGGAAGGGATGCCAAACGTATTGCTTGAAGCGATGGCCTGTGGAACTCCCGTGATTGCTTCAGACTGTCGTTCCGGGCCGGCTGAGATTCTGGACGGCGGACACTACGGAAACCTTGTCCCGGCAGGCAGCGTAAATGAACTTCGCTGCGCCATCGCCGCGATGCTGAGGAATCCGTCTCCATCGCAACAACTGGCCGCAGAGGCAAAGACGCATGTGGCACTGCACTGGTCGGCTCAGGCTGCGGCGGATCGGCTGGGGCAGATCCTGAAACACTGCGTACGGCCTGAGACTTCATCATTGCAGAGATTACGGTGACGTCAATGCCTGATTTTCGGGTAGGCCGGACCAAGCGCAGCGCAGTTCCGGCAGGTGTC
>JAYSPO010001468.1:0-1596 GCA_043722015.1 Candidatus Kuenenia sp.
GCAGCTTGATGTTCGCGCTCTGTTTCACCGCACTGTTGTATAGGTCGGCGTTCTCAACGCCAACACTTCGATGAATCAATGTCTCATCATCGTCCAGTCGTTTCAGGTGCTCGCCGGGCAGAGAGTTGATTGTTCCAGCGGACAAATCAAATCCCAAGGAATATGATACATGATCTGTATGGATAGCGATCTCAATTCTTTGATCATCTTCTGGTGCCCGATCAAAAAGTATTCCGATTCCGTGACTTCGCGTTGAGGATGCAAGCTCAACTCCGCGAATGGCGCAATCACGCACAAACCACACGGTGTCAAGTAAAGTGGATTTCCCGGAACCATTGGCCCCAAAAAGTACGTTGACGGAATCTAATTTTAAGTCAACGTCGGCAAGTGATCGAAAGTTCTTCACATGGAGGCTGGAGATGCGAGCCATTAACGCGAATCCTGAAAGACAATGTTGGGCGGGATAAGTAGACCTTCGGCACGCAATGACTTTGACTATGAACAATGTATTGCACGGCATTCTGAAGCACGGTGGACCGCAAGACAAGTTTGCATCACTGGTTTTTCCCTCAGGTCCGCTTCAGCAGGTAGCTGCGCACTTGTTCGGCAGTCTCGCGGTCGCGTTTATCGCCGGCAATCAGTTCGAGCCAGGTTTGAAGTGGAGAGGCCCATAGAAACCCGTCGTCCGCGCGGGCATCGAAATACACAGGTTGTTCTTCGGTCTCCAGAAGTTCGAAGTTTGGAAATCGATCGTCTTCTTTGCCTGGTAGTTGTTCCAGCAGCGCCGCAGCGCGTGGGCAATAGACAGACAGGATGTCGTCGCGTTGCATGATTGCGTAGCGCGATACGGAAGTAAGTCCCGTCGCTACGACCGGAACTTTTGCCATGTCCGAGTTTTCTCGAATCAGTCGTAGCAACTCCTTCCGGTCACAATCTATCTTCATACGTACTTGCCGTGTGATGCTCGGTGGATCGTAGCTCTCGCTGAGCCGGTCAAGCAGCTTGTCTGCCTGTAATAAACTGACCCCATTTTGTCGGTCGGTAATCAGGTCGTCGTCCATTCCTTTCAACGCCTTCGAGACCGTACTCAGACTCATGGCCGTCTGGCCCCAGCGCGTGACGAGGATATTTCCCGCATTCACTTCATCGCGCAGCTGCTGAACCTCGGCGTACATTGGTTTTGCGATGAGACATCTGCCCACCATCGAAGTGTTTTTCCGATACACATTTTTGATTGGCGCGTAGCTGGGAAACTGGTTTTTCCCGCCGGTTCTGTAAACACGAAACCTATTCGGGACAATCACCACGCCGTTCCCACACAGGTCGATTCCGCTGATCCCCTGCTCTTCCAGTACTGCGAGCTGGGAATCGCGCAGGTAGGGCATGACCACCATCGGCTGACACCCATTTTGCAGCTGGGCTGTTCGAGCCATGCGGAGAGCTTCATCGAAAGATTTCGGCGTCGAAAGTGAACGACACTCCGCAGCGAATTTGCATCGCTCCCCGTTCCAGATGGCCTCGATCATCACATTCCACGAGTCACTGGCCGCGGGGGATATTTTCAGCGCTTCGAACCGCAGTGGAGGCAGCTCAATC
>JAYSPO010001469.1:0-2444 GCA_043722015.1 Candidatus Kuenenia sp.
GTTCGTAGTCCCGGCTTCAGCCGGAATTCGCTGGCGGTTCCGGCAAAAAAACCGCCTGAAGGCGGAACTACAAACTTAAATCAACACCCCGCTAGCCGCCGGTGTACGTAGCAGAAATACCTGGAACAAACGGCGGCTAACGCCTTGCCGCTCACAAGAACAGCCGAATTCAGCTACCGAACAGTGAAGAGTTTCTCTGTCGGTCGCCCTCTCACCGGAAACATAGTCATGGTTTCGACAGAAGCGGAATCGGATTCCCGCACAGCCGGCTATCAGCGCTGGGCAAAGCTCACCTTTCTGCACTGGCGCGTCGCGGCGGAAACTTTGCAGCGGTTGCTGCCGACCAGCCTGCGGGTTCAGCAATTTGATGGCAGTGCATGGCTGGGCGTCGTCCCGTTTTCGATGGAACGAGTCCGCCCGTGGTGGTCACCACCGGTCCCTGGCGTTTCATGGTTTCTGGAAACCAATTTGCGCACCTACGTGGTCGATGAACGCGGCGTTGCCGGCGTCTGGTTCTTTGCACTCGATGCCAACAGCCGACTCGCCGTAAATCTGGCGCGGACGTTCTGGCATCTGCCGTACAAGCTGTCTGCCATGTCGCTGAGCGTTAACCGCAGTTATGAAAACTCCGCAACGGCACGCATCACTTATGCGGGTCTTCGAAAAGAATCTCCCGCCGCTCAATATGAATTGACGCTGGACCTGCCGGACGCTGCGCCGCAGCCAGCCGAACCAGGCACGCTCGAACATTTCCTGGTCGAGCGTTATCTGCTGTTTGCCACCGATCGAAGGCAGCAACTGCGAACAGGTCGCGTGCATCACCAGCCGTATCGCATCATAACGCCGACTTCGATTTCTGGCGTCCAGTCGCTTACATCAGCCATCGGGTGTCACGATCTACACATCACCGCCGCCGACCATGTGGCATTCTGTCAGGGCGTCGATGTACGAGTTTCGCCGTTGAAACACGTCACCTGAAGCAGGCGATGTCAGTTACCCAACTGCGATTGTCGAGACCGGATGCAGTAGCCGAGTATGCAAGTTGTGTGGTGTGCCACCTCCGTGTAAGCTACGAACCTCGCTCAGTCCCACAGAGTGTCAAATCAAAGGTCCACGTCGCATGGGAAGCCTCCTTGAAAATCCGGTCATTCGCGATGCCGTGCTGCGGCTGGACGTCGAGCAGTATCATCGCCTTTGTAGTTCGGGGATCATTCCAGAGTCCACGGAACTATTGGATGGAGTCGTTGTTAAAAGAGAGTGTAAGTCTCCACTGCACACATGGACCGTTGCATTTCTTGAAGAATGGTTCAGAAGTCACCTGAAGACAGGATTGACACTGCGCGTTGAGCAGCCGTTGACGCTTGGAAATTCTGAGCCTGAACCCGATTTGGCTGTGGTTGTGGGAAGTCGCGATGATTTCAGGCGATGCCATCCATCCTCTGCACTGCTCGTGATTGAAGTTGCCATTACAACTGCCGACATGGATCGAGCCAAAGCGGCGATCTATGCCACTGCCGGGATCAGTCAGTATCTGCTGGTGCAGCCTGAACAAAAACAGGTTGTTGTATTCGAAAACTGCATCGATCGGATCTACACAACAAAGCGAACTCTCTCAAACGCTGATTCACTTCTGCTGCCTGACATTTGTGATGCAGAGCTACGTCTGACTGAGCTATTCCCTGAATGAAGTTCGTTCATCAGAACAATTCCGCGATCGGGCTTCCGGCAACAATGTCTCATCAAGGGGTTATCATGGCCATCGAGAAAGTCGTCACGAAAATCAGATTGTCCGAACAACCAGGCGACCTTGCGTTCTGGCTGTCACGAACACCTCAGGAACGACTTGCCGCACTGGAACTGATTCGCCTGGAATACAATCGAGAAAAATATGGACCTGACAACCGACTTCAAAGAGTTTGTCGAATTGTTAAACAAGCATGAAGTCCGCTATCTCGTGGTAGGTGGTTATGCTGTGGCCGTCTACGGTCACCCGAGATACACCAAAGATCTGGACATCTGGATTGAAGCATCGAACAAGAACAGTGATCGGTTGCTCTTGGCGTTAAACGAATTCGGGTTCGGCTCGCTCGACTTGAATCGCGAAGATTTTCTGCAGCCGGGATGGATTGTTCAGCTCGGCTACCCACCGAATCGCATCGATCTGCTCACCAGTGTCAGTGGGCTGCAGTTCTCTGAATCGTACGAAACGCGAAATATGGTTGTTACGGCAGGCCAGCTGATTTCATTTGTGAGTCTTTCGGACTTGATTCGCAGCAAAGTGGCAGCTGGACGCCCCCAGGATCTGGCCGATGTCCATCACCTCCGCGACGGGTCGGCTGAAAATTGAGCGAAACGACCAAATGGACTGACTGCAGGATTCCAGGATTCTGATCGTTTCGCCACAGTGTAAGCACTGATGCAGAAGTATTTTCGTTTAACGGCAA
>JAYSPO010001470.1:0-2343 GCA_043722015.1 Candidatus Kuenenia sp.
GTCTGTGACCAAGGCGCTGAACGCGCGATCGGCGTAGGGAATGAGGTCTGTTTTCAGACTGGGAAAACAGTTGAAGTGTACGTCCCAACCCGGTGCATCGACACCCACAAAACGGCAGCCGCCTTCGACCAGTCGTCGCGCCAGCAAGGCACATTGCCCCAATTGCGTGCGACCATAGGCGTCTCTTACGGCATCCGGTTCGGCGTGAATGTTGAATGCTTTTCTGGCGTCGTCCGATGTCACCAGACTGTACGCTTTTTCATAATAGGTCGACATGGCCTTACCCTGAGCCTGATTGCGATCGCGTTCCAGCTGATCAATGCCGGACAGCAATTGTTTTCGCAGACTAAGTCGTTTATCCGTAAGATGTCCGGGCGGACGCAGGTCCTTGACTTCAAAGTCAGGCTGCGTGGGATCGGCTTCGATGACAAACGGCGCATGTTCTGCGCCGTAGAATCCAGGGCCACCGGCCTGCATGGGATGCGGCAGATTGATGTAAGCCGGAAGGGCACCTCGCTGGCCAAGTGTCCGTGATACGACTGATCCGATGGAAGGAAAGTACTCGTTGTTGGGGATGGGGTTGTCGCCGTCGGCAAAGCTGGGCCGATGGCCTGTCATCACATAATGGTAACCCGTCGAATGTCCGTTATCGTTGTGACTGTGACTGCGGAGGATCGTGTACTTGTCCGCCATCTGCGCGCACAACGGCAATTGATCCGTCACAAAGATATCGGGGACGTTGGTGCTGATCGTGCCGAATGGTCCACGAATTTCCGGCGGTGCTTCCGGTTTGGGATCCCACATGTCCTGATGAGGCGGACCACCTTCCAGAAACAGAAAGATGCAGGACCTGGCTTTGGCAGCAATCGGACTTGCAGCCAGTGCCTGAAGTTCCAGCAGACGAGGCAACGTCAAGCCACCGATCAGACCG
Organism: Candidatus Kuenenia sp.; assembly: GCA_043722015.1. Taxonomy (GTDB): domain Bacteria; phylum Planctomycetota; class Planctomycetia; order Planctomycetales; family Planctomycetaceae; genus SXXK01. The sequence goes on from JAYSPO010001470.1 coordinate 932, forward strand.
CACGCGCCCAAGCGCAGAGCGTGTCGTCGCGATGCGCCATTGCAGTTCTGATACGGTCGGCCGAGAGATAATCGGAACATAGGTGACTTCCCAATTCGACTGCTGGACTTTCGACCCCAACGGCCTCGTGCCGTTGGTGAAGTAGATGGTGGGCTAGCCGCCATCGGCGGAAACGCCCTCCCCACTCTCGCATTCCTCCGCCGAAGGCGGAGGAATGCGAGAGTGGGGAGGAATCAGTGATTGAACACAAACTCTTTGGAATTCAGCAGTGCCCACAGCACGTCTTCGGCTGCGGCGCGGTGATCGGATTCGCTGAATGCCGACAGCATCAGTTCTTTCTCGGCAGTTGTCGGAAAACGCGACAGTGTGCTGAGATACAGTTCATCGATCAATTCAGCGGGTGACATTTCAGACGCGGCCAGTTTTCGAACGTGACCATGTCGGTGGGAGATCTTTTCGGAAATTTCAGGAGCATTCAGCAGATGCAATGCCTGCGCGATACTGGGTTCATTGCTGCGTTCGCATTCACACACGGTCGCGCGCACGGGGCGACCAAAGATGCGAAAGAAATAGGACGGCATGTGGTTGTCCCAGATCTGAATCGCCCGGTAGCCTTTTGGCCAGCCGTTAAAATCTTCCGGCACACCGGTACCCTGGGAAATTGCATCCAGCAGCACTTCTGCAGGCTGTGATTTCTGAATGAAGTGTGAGAAATTCTGCTGGTCGTCGATGTTCGATGGCAATGCGGCAGAACTCAACTGATACACACGCGAATTCAGCAACGTCCGGGTAAAGGCTTTCAGGTCGTACTTCACATCCCGCATATGGCTGGCGAGTGCATCCAGCAATGCAGGATTGGTGGCAGGATTTGTCTCGCGGATATCATCGATCGGCTCGATGAGGCCGCGGCCGAAATAGTGTGCCCACAGTCGATTGGCGATCGCTTTGGCGAAGAAAGGATTCTGATCCGCGGTCAGCCAGTCGGCAAGCACTCGACGACGATCGGACACGTGGGAAAAATCGGCCGAAGCAGCTCCCAGGGCTCGAGTCGCCACAGTTTCACCGCCCCGTGGATGCGGCAGATCATTGCCACCAAATGAGACCACGGCCTGTTCGCCATTGGGAAGTTTCTTAAGCGTCAGTCCGGTGAAGAATCCAGCCAGGCCAACATAATCTGCCTGACTCCAGCGCTCCGACGGATGATGATGACATTGAGCACACTCGATGCGCACACCCATCAGCAACTGGCTGATGGATCGAGCGGCCTCGTCCGGTTTGTTGAGAATCTTGTAGAAGGAACCCGGACCCTCCGCCGACGTATTTCCCTGCACGGTCAGCAAATCGGTGGCGAATTCGTCAAACGGGCGATTCTGTGCAAAGCCGTTCCGCAGCCAGCGCTGCATGGCTACGGC
>JAYSPO010001471.1:0-1101 GCA_043722015.1 Candidatus Kuenenia sp.
TCACCTCGACGAAATGCGTGAAATGATCTTCTCGACAAAGAAGGCCGATCGAGAAAAAGCTCTGGCGAAGTTGCTGAAGTTTCAGCGAGACGACTTCACGCACTTGTTCAGGACGATGGGCGACCGTCCGGTGACGATTCGTCTGCTTGACCCGCCGTTGCATGAGTTCCTTTCTGAACACCACATGCACGAAGATCCAACGCTGGGCCCAAAGCTGGCGAAAACGTTCGGTGTGTCGGAAGAAGCCGTTCAGCGTCGCGTCGAAGAGCTGAAAGAATCGAACCCGATGCTCGGTCACCGCGGTTGCCGACTCGGTATCGTTTATCCGGAGATCACTGCGATGCAGGCGCGAGCCATCATCGAAGCGGCTTGTGCCGTGAAGAAGGCGGGCATCAACTGTCATCCGGAAATCATGATTCCTCTGGCAGGTTACAAGACCGAAGTCGATAACCAGACCGCCATCATCAAAGCAACCGCAGAAACGGTCTTTGCTGAACAAGGTGTGAAGGTCGAGTATATGGTCGGCACGATGATCGAAATCCCACGAGCTGCGATGACATCAGCTGAGATCGCGAAGACGGCTGAGTTCTTCAGCTTCGGTACCAACGACCTGACTCAGACGTGTCTGGGCATCAGCCGCGACGACTACAAGTCCTTCATCGGTTACTACACCGAAAACGACATTGTCCCGGCCGATCCATTCCAGACAATCGACCAGACCGGCGTTGGCCGCCTGATGAAGATGTCCGTAGAAGACGGTCGCTCAACTCGACCATCGCTGAAGATCGGCATCTGCGGCGAACACGGCGGCGATCCAAAGTCCGTCTACTTCTGCCACGAGATCGGTCTGAACTACGTCAGCTGTTCTCCACGCCGAATCCCGATTGCCCGTCTGGCTGCAGCTCAGGCGGCGGTTGAGGCGTCGAAGAAATAGTTGCCATTCCGCAGGACGTGTTTTTCAGCCCGTCCTGAATCGACTCTATCGAAGCCCGGCATTTCAGAATGCCGGGTTTTTTTTTGATGGCCCGCTTAAAGACTGGGTTTGAATTTGTTACGCGGAATCACATGCACATTTTTTGGGTCACCGAATACGCTACTATG
>JAYSPO010001472.1:0-1173 GCA_043722015.1 Candidatus Kuenenia sp.
CCCTGCTAACTGCTCCCGGCCAACTGCCAACTGCCAACTGCCAACTGCCAACTGACGACTGACGACTGCCAACTGCCAACTGACGACTGACAACTGACGTCTGACGACTGACGACTGACGACTGACGACTGCCCCCTTCCCATGCCCAAACCCTCCACAATGCTCTCCGACGCCTGCGGCACACTTGCTGTGCGGATGGTGGGCATTGCGCTGATGTTCGTATCAACAACTGTCACAGCCCGACTGCTTGGACCCGTGGAATACGGGACCTACAGCGCCGCTTTGGCCCTGGCGTTGCTGCTGGCAGCACTTGCGCCAATGGGCTCCGATCGCATTCTTGTCCGAAATCTATCAAACACAAAATGCCCGTTAGAAACAGGACGCGAGATTGCGATTGCTCACCTGTGTACAGTAATTGTCGCCATCTTTCTGCTGAGCGGTTCATTGGCAGCATGGCTGGTCAGCGGTTTTGTCCTCGATAGCCAGCAGTGGGCCAGCACAACTTCGCTGGCAACAGTGATGTTTATCCCGTTGACCGTGATTTATCTGCGACAATGGCTGGCGATACCAATTATTGGCAGCCGGCGCGCTGTCATTCCGGAACAGACGATCCTTCCGATCATCTTTACAACAAGCCTGTTGCTGATGGCTGCTGCAGGGTGGAAGCCGAACGCCACAATCGCCGCTGTGACGTATACATTCGTGATGGGAATCGTGTGGACCGGAGCGTTGCAGACAAGGCAGATTCAGACCGTGTATCGTGCAGCGTGGGACGCAATCCCGCATGCGGGTCGTTCGGACATCCGGCGGCAGCTGCGAGAGGGTCTGCCGTTCGTCAGCGTCGGCATCGGAAGTCTCCTGACCCAATCGTGCATGCCCTTTGTCATCGCCGCTACATGTGGATTCGAAGAAACGGCCTATTTCGCCCTGGCGTATCCATTTGCTGCCATGATCGCCCAGCCGCAGGGTGCGATTAATCTTAACATGATTCCTCGTTGTGCCCGGCACTTTAAGCAGGGAGAATTCACAGAAGCCAATCATGCGATTCGCAGTGCCGCCACCATGACATTCTTGCCAGCAGTGGGCTTGAGCATCATCATCTGGATCTGTTCCCCGCTGCTGACGATATTGTTGGGGGTTGAGTACAGCATCGTTGGTCGATTACTGCCAGCG
>JAYSPO010001473.1:0-4354 GCA_043722015.1 Candidatus Kuenenia sp.
ATGCGGTTTGCCATTCAACTTCGATTCGGACCTCGGCGCTCAGGGCGGAGCGATTGATGTTGGATTCAGCTTTGATCAGTTGGCGGACAGTTCCTTGACTCGGATCGCGCCGATGGCTCGGCCCCCGCTGGAATTACTCGCGTTCATCGGCTTGCAGCGATTCCGTCCCGAAGAAATCAAAGGTGAGAACCGGTTCCTCTACACCGCGTGGAACCGACCGCTCGCCATTGAAGTGGCATCACCTGCTGTCTGCGGTGCTTTGCCAATTGTCGGCGCGAGCCGATACGAGTTTCGTCTGTTGTACCGGACGAAGTACCTAAAAAGTTTCCTGCCCGCGATTCCTTTTTCTGGAGGTTCTGATGAGTGACTTAGCGCAATTCGATTCCTGGCTGACGACCGACGGCTTCGCCGCGCTGGTCATTCGTGAACATCTTGAGCCGGTGGAAGGACCAGACGGAGTTCTCTTCCCGGCAACATACGCTGCGGCGGAAGACAAGAAAGTGTTCCCCGGTGGTTACAACATCGACCCGCCCGAAGGCGAGAAGAACGTCTGCCTGGTCGATAGCGTCGGTTCGCAAGCGAACCGCATCGAACCAATGTTCGCCAAGCCGGACTACGTCCACCTCGTGCCACAAGTCTCAGTGAAGGCCGGTGAGAAGTCGGTGAGCATTCTGGAAGCGGGCCATCGCGCCGGGGATGCGCTTGTCCGTTGCACGGAATTGCAAAAGGTCTTGAGAGCCGCCTTCGAGGCCGTGCTGAAAGGGAATGCCGAACCGATGGCGAAGATCGCTCCGACTTCGCTCGTATTCGGCGTGTGGGATTCGCGAGATACGCAAGCGAAACTGCCTCGCTTGATTGCGTCCACGATCCGAGCGTTCGATGTCAAACGTCTCAAGCGATCCGCCCAATACAACCCACCACTCGATTACGCTTCACAAAATGTGTTCAGCGAAGAAGACAAGGCAAAGGCGGAAGGTGACACCAAAAGTCCGCTTGCGAAACGCGGGTTCGTCCACGTTCCCGCGACTGGCTCACACGGCGGAGTGATCGCCACTGGCGGCGTCCGCCGGGACGCAACCCTTAGCCTTGCCGCATTGCGTCTGCTCGCCGTCGGAAACGATACGGCGAAAACGCTCGCCCTTCGCCGATACATCCTCGGCTTGTCTCTCGTCGCGTTCACGTCCAACGCGTCGACGTACCTTCGCCAAGGGTGCAACCTTGTGCCGAGTGAGAAACCTCGCGAATTCAATCTGGTGCATTCCGATGGCAAACGCGAATCGCAAAAACTCACGCAAGCGGATGCGTTGAAGTACGCGACCGCAGCAGCTAAGGGCTTCGGCGTAGCAGAAGGGACGAAAGAAGTTGTGTTCGATCCCAAGCTTGCTCAGTTAGATCTCAAGGACGATGGCAGTGGCAAAGGGAAGCCGAAAAAGAAAGCCGACGCCACCACGAAAGCGGCGGGAGCTATCGAATGAACTCCGTCCTTTGTCTCACATTTCGGTTTCTCGATCCGATACCGCAATTCCACGGCCGGGATGACGATGGCGATCCCGAGTGGCCACCTTCGCCGCTTCGATTGTTTCAATCGCTTGTGTCCGCTGCGGCGCAACGTTGGCGAGACGGCCAGTTCCGGGACTACGTCCAGCCAGCATTGCAGTGGCTCGAACGCATTCAGCCAACGCTTGTCACGCCGCAGGTGCTGTCTGACAGATTCGGATATCGCATGTATGTTCCCAATAACGCCAGCGATCTCGTGATGGCGGCCTGGACTCGTGGCGATTGGCAAGCAACCCCGGCTAACATGAAGTTGCTTGTCGAGAAAGACGTTCGTCCCACTCATCTGGACAGCGAGGCCATTCGCTTTCTGTTCCCACTGTCTGACGGAGCCTGTCCGCACTTCGATGTTCTTCAAGCTGCGGCACGGTCTGTCACGCATCTTGGCTGGGGCATCGATATGGTGGCCGGGAATGCAGAGCTACTCACCGACGAACAGGCCGCAGTCCTTCCCGGTGAAGTCTGGAGGGCTACGCCAGATCAATCCGGAACGCCTTTGCGAGTATCAACCGAAGGAACGCTCGTCGATCTCCTGGAGAAGCATCAAAAGTTCCTCGGTCGGCTCACAGATGGCGGTTTCAAGCCCGTGCCGCCGCTGTCCACTTTTCGCGTCGTCGGCTATCGACGTGCGACGGAGCCGTCCCAAAAACAGTTTGCGGCGTTCAGCATTCTCAAGCCTGACGCGAGTGGGATGAGGTCGTTTGATCCTTTGCGACGAACTCGCGACGTGGCGGGGATGGTTCGACATGCCGTGGCGGCGGCAGCTCGCGATCAGGGCTGGACCGACGAGCGAATCAACGTGTTCGTCCACGGCAAGACGCCCGACGGATCAAAGCCACCGAACGGTCAGATGAGCCCGGATCGGTTCCAGTATTTGCCGCTGCCCACGATCAATCCGAAATTGGGCCGTGTTGAGTCGATCCGCCGAGTACTCATCGCTGCTCCGCCTCATTGCGGCCAGCAAACGACATGGGCAAGGCGTGCGATATCTGGAGCTGAATTGGTCAACCACGACGGCGTTGCGGCGCTCTTGACGATCCTGCCCGATTCCGACTGGGTGCTGCGACAGTACATCGAACCTTCGGCATTGTGGTCAACCGTCACCCCCGTCATTCTCCCCGGCTACGACGATCCAGATCACCTGCGTCGAAAGCTCAGGAATTGCCAGGATGCCGACACTCAGAAGCGGTACCTCGAAAAGCTGCATGCGCGAATCGATGGGCTATTGAGAAAAGCATTTCTGCAGGCAGGTTATTCCACCGAACTTGTTGCCCAACTTGAACTGGACTGGCGTGACGTAGGATTTCGGCGTGGCGTGGAATTGGGTTCGCAATACTTGCCGCCGGCAAATCTCAACCATTCTCCCCGTTACCATGTCAAAGTGCGATTTCCATCGACAGTGCCGGGACCGATTGCGGTCGGTGGCGGACGTTTTCGCGGTTTTGGCCTCTTTGCAATTCATCCGGAGTAGGCTTCGGCAAGGCTGATGTAATTATGACTAAGCGATCTCAAAAGAAACCCGCCGCTCCGACGGACTCGATCTCATCGTGGAACTGAACGGGCAGAAGCACCGCATCGAAGCACGATCGGTCGAATTGTTGCCGCCTCTGCCAGCAGGTGCCGTGTTTCTGGCGGCGTATGTGCTAAAGTAGACATCACTCTCTGAGTGATGAAATCGCGGAAGGAATTCCGCCTCAGAACCTGACACGCACGACTGGGAACGAACGCAGGCTTTGTCACTCAGAGAGTGACATTTCCTTTGGAAAACGCATCTTATGGCAAAGCGAGCATCAAAAGCCGTTCCTTTACGGCAGTCAGTGAAAAATGCAATGGCAGCGCTGGAGGTTGCCGTGCGGAAGCAATCGAAAGAGAAACTGGCGGTGGCCCTGATGGATCTGGCGGAGCATGATCAGTCCATCCGGCGAAAACTGGAACAGCAATTCAATGTCAAAGTGCCACCGGTCGATCTGGTCGTGGCCACGCGAGCGGCGATCTGTAATGCCACAGATTTTGACGAGCGCGATATGAACACCAATTTTGAAATTGACTACGAGGCCTACAAAACAGTCCAGCGGAACTTCAAGCAACTCATCAAACTGGGGCAGCTGACTGAAGTCATGGAACTGGCCCGCGAATTGATGAAAGACGGCAGTTACCAGGTGGAAATGAGTGATGAAGGGATGATGTCGTCCGAGATTGAAGAGTGCATCCGCCTCGTTGTACCAGCCGTTCAGAAGTCCAGACTACCAGTTCTGCAGGTGCTTGAATGGTGCGACTCAATGGTCAAGGCGTCGCGCGGAGGACTGCTGGATACTGCGGAAATCGAGTCTCTTCGAAAGCTCGTCGCTCGGCGAAAACTATCGTCTGAGGAAAAATAGTCACCGGACGCTCGAACGCTGAAACTCAGCGGGCCGTATTCGGAGGGGCCTCGGATGCGGCGACAAAGTAGACATCACTCTCTGAGTGATGAAATCGCCAGTGGACGAAGACTGGCGGGGCAAGCCCGAGTTCGTAAAATGTATTCATCAACCAATCCAAACGCTTGCGTCACTCAGAGAGTGACGTCTACTTTGCGAGCAGATCGATGGAACTCAATTACTTTGATCCGAATGAGGGCACGGCAATTCTGTACCGAAAACTTCCGCACTGGTCGCAGGCGGGTGTGGTCTGCTTTATCACATGCCGGTTAGATGACTCGATGCCTCGGGACGTTGTTGAACGCTGGCATTCTGAAAGACGCGAATGGCTGAAGGCGCATGGCATTGATCCGGATGGTTCACAATGGCGAGCGGCTGTCCAG
>JAYSPO010001474.1:0-1558 GCA_043722015.1 Candidatus Kuenenia sp.
GCGGCTCGCCGTTAAACGAATGACTTTCTAGTAAACACACACGTAGAATCCGGTAGGGTCAGGGATTTTGCACTTACTCTGGTGCTGTGTTCGGTTTCGTTCTATTCTGTACATCGCGGAGTTTTTCTGACAGCGACGTTGATAATGTTACATCGTATCCTTTCATTACTACTCATCGGGACGACCCTTCTGGGGCCTTCGGTCTGTTGTTGTACGATGCGCGTGTCGAGTGCGGAATCATCTGAATCACCTTGTTGCTGCTGTCAGCAGGATGACTCGGCAAAATCGTGTCCAACGAACTCGGAAGGCGACAGGAAGCACGATTGCCCGTGTCGCAAGCATCGCACAATCGCAGCCAAGCTCGACGACAGCCAGATACTGCCCACGTCGCCGTCGGTTAAGTGGATGCTTGAACTTTCAGAAATCTGTTCACCTGCCTTCTTCCTGTCCGCTGATGAAATGTCGCCACAGAGAATGAGGCTGCCGCCATGCAGATTTGACTCGATGCCAACAGGCACAGCGGTTCTGATTGCGCACTGCGTGCGTCGCTGTTAATACGTACGCTCAATCCTGCATGGTCTCGCTACAAATCGCGGACTGCATCGCAGAAACGGCATTCAAATCCAGGAGCTGAGGCCGATCAACTCGCCGATCGCTTTGGATTGCAAACTCTCTAACGGACAGGGCAAGTCGCTGCGCGACATTGCTCACAAACGTTTGGCTGCATTGTCAGCAGATTATTCCAGTGTCTTAAACTTTCTCGGCGCAGTCGTGCGCGAGTGATCACAAGGAGTCGCAAAATGAAATCGTATTTAGTTGTTTTTTCTGCAGGCGCACTTTCGGCAAGTCTTCTCCTGTTAACGCTGGCTGGATGCAGTTCAGAATCGCAACCGACGGCAGTTGCGCCCGCGACCGTCGCAACAACGCCTGTTGATTCACCGGCCATATCCACAACGACTTCCGTTGTCGAAAATGGCGGGAAGAAAGTTGCTGACGAAGAGCATCCTCATAAGCCGGGCTCTCATGGGGGCATCATCATTCCGATTGGCTCGGACAGTTACCATGCGGAAGCAGTCATCGAAACGACTGGAGAGTTTCGTTTGTTGATGCTTGGTAAAGATGAGACCCGCATTCAGGAAGTGGATGTGCAGCCGGTCAAAGCCTATGTCAAAGCGATCGGCGATCCAAATGTGACGCCGATAGAACTGGCGGCGGTTCCGCAGGACGGAGACTCGCCCGATAAAACGTCGCAGTTCGTCGGGCAGTTGCCGGAGGAATTTCGGGGCAAGCAACTGGATATCACGATTCCAAATCTGCGAATCGCTGGCGAGCGATTTCGTGTGGGTTTCACGACGGTGACGGAAAGCCACGCGGAAGAAATGCCGGAGAGTTTGCCGGCAGAGGATGAGCGGAAGCTGTATTTGACAGCGGGCGGAAAATACACGGAGGCTGATATCGAAGCGAACGGCGGTGTGACTGCCACTCAAAAATTTCGGGGTGTTCCGTCGTCGCACGATATGTTCCCAAAGGAAGGCGATCGAATTTGCCCCGTGACGAA
>JAYSPO010001475.1:0-3075 GCA_043722015.1 Candidatus Kuenenia sp.
GAAAAATGACATTTCGCGGTGCGCAAAAAAGTCGCAGAAATCTTTCTAAAAAGGGTACTTGACAATGCTAGAAGAGCCGCAATGGTGGCCAGGTGCCGAATCGGGTCGTTCTCTGGTGATGATCCGCGCTCGACGGAGGCAAGCTCCGCCGGGGCGTAAATCGGGTTGCGGGCGGAGCCCGCGCCAAGATTAATCTTCACGCGGCCGAGAACGAGGTATCAGCCGGAGTGCGCTAGCACCCGGTTCTTGCAAGGAATGTGATCATAACCGGACGCTAGCGCGTTCCGGCTGATTTGGCGATCGCCTCATTCCTCACCGCGTGAAGAATAAGTCAACAGCCCGCCAGCGGCAGGAGCGTCACGCAGCATGACGAGCTCGGGGAGTTACCGGACCTCTTCCGCCATTTCTTTCACGGTCCTGACAATGTGTTCTTCCACGTCGCCCGACCATTTTGTGGGAAGTCCGTAATAAATCATGGCAGTTTCGCCCTCGTAACCACCTTCTTTGAGAACTCGGGCAGACGGAATGTAGGCCATCACATCGTTACAATAGCCACCGATCCAATTGGATGTGCCCGGCAGTTCGTTTTTCAAACGCAATGCGTAATCCACCACAACTTCTCCACCCAGAGCGGTGATCTGAAGATCTCCCAATCGCCACATCTGCACCGGATAAGGATACGTCGACGACAATTTCCCGTCGTGCGACAGCTTTTCAAGCAGGTGAGCAGCCCGACGCACAAGGTAGACGTTATCCGACTTCAGATCGGCTTCGAGTTTTTCCTTCGAAGGAAGTTCGTCAAACGCCAGGTCGATCTCACGATATGCAGTCTGCAGTGACCCATTCACCGACCGCATCGGGCCGGCAAGTGCCCGATCCACACTGTCGGCGATTTGTGTGCCATATTCAGTCGCCAATTCCACCGTCTTGCGTGGAAGCGGATTCTGGTCGGCCCCGCATCCGGCCATGAACATGGCAATCGCATCCGGATGTCGGCGTTCAATCTCTAACAGCGCGAACCCGGGCCAGTCTCCGCACCAATCCATTCCGCTCAGGACCGTCGCATGACAGGCGTATCCGAAGAGCACGGTTCGAAGTTGACCTTCGGGACTTCGCACGATCAACAATGGCACTTCGTGATCCACTGGCCCGACCAAATGACCGGCTTCGCGGAGCATCGGAACGTCCGGCTCGCGGTTATTGCGACGATTCACGGCAAAAGTCGCCTGCCCCGAGCCATACTGCACAGCGGCCGGCGCCACGTTTGCAAAAGCTTCCTGAGCGATCCGGACAATGGAATCACTCAGGAATTCTGTGTACTCAGAGATCCGCAGAAGGTTTTCGTCGTCCAGCGAATACATCGAAATTAAGTTCCTGCCCACCACCGGGCCGGAATGCGTATGTGATGTCGAAAGCGTGATTTCGGATCGTTGCAGACCATGATTCTGTGCCAGTCGCTCACAAATCGCCTGCGACAACACGCGGTCTATGCCAACCAGATCCAAAGTGACCAACAGCCCCTTGTGACCGCTCGGATCCTGCAGGACCAGCGCCTTGGCCCAGAGATCATGAATGGTGCCTTCGGAGGGCTTGTTGCGAGACGCATAACCTGACATCCACATCGGCGACGGCGGCGTGATGACAGTTTTTGCGACGCCAGCCTGCCAGGTCTCATCAGCCTTGACCGTCGTGCATACAAAATGCAGCGCACTGAGACTCAGGAGCACTGTGACAATTACGCGCATCTCATATCTCCGTCGCTGTTGCCTGTTGCAGTTGAATTTGAAGTTTTCGCCCCATATTCGCTCGAGTCTCTGCGGCAAGAACTACCAACGGACCAAACATGATTGAAGTCTAGATCAGGTGCAGCAAGACTTCCACCATCACCACAATTCCCGCACCGGCCAGCATCCAGACGACGGAAGCGACGCTGAAGATCTTTCGGTTTCGCCATTTGAGCACCATTGCCAGCAGCGGCTCCTTGTAGACCGACACCGGATTCCCCAGCATCGCCGCACGCAGATCATCGATCAGCAGCGACATGTTCTGGTAACGATCCACCGGTTGCCGCTGCAACGCCTTTAGACAGATGGCATTCAGTTCCGCCGAGATTTTCTTCTTCGGTGCGACGCGAATGGGTTGACGTGCGGGATCTTCAAGCAGCTTCCGTTTGATCTCCTTGAAATTCTTTCCGGACATATAACTTTCGCCGGTCAGTACTTCAAACAGAATAATCCCCATGCTGTAGACGTCAGAACGTCCGTCAACATCGCCCGTTTCGACCGCCTGTTCCGGTGACATATAGAACGGAGTCCCCTGCACATCGCCACGTCCCGTGAGTCGTCCGGACATGACCTGCTTACCGCTGCGGATCAGTTGATCGACATCATCGTTGTCATCCATGTCCCAGACCTTGGCCAGCCCCCAGTCCAGAACCATCACTTCGCCATAGTCGCCAATCATAATATTGGCAGGCTTCATGTCACGATGCACAACGCCATGATCATGCGCAAACGCCAGACACTGGCCGGCGTGAATGAGCACATTCAGCAGCGCGTCCAGCGGATATTGATCGATCGTGGGTTGATGCCCGGCTGACAGCTGATCAAGAATATCGCTCATGTCCCTGCCGCCGAGTTTCTTCATCGTGAAGTAGGCGTTGCCTTCCGAATCACGACTGAGTTCATAAACCGGTATCGTGGCGGGATGCGGGATTTGAGCCGTCACGCGTGCTTCGCGGAGAAAACGTTTCTGATACGTTTCCAGATTCTGAAACTGTGGTTGCAGCGTCTTCATCACCACGACGCGGCCAAGATTTTCATCGACGCAGGTGCGCAGGATGGCTTCACCTCCCTGAGTCAAGGGCTGGAAATCGCGATACCGCATGAAGCCGTTTTTCACGTGCTTTGGGAGATCCCGATCAGTTTCGGACAGCGCGATATTCTTGTTCACAAAAGTATCCCTTGCCTGACTGAGATCCTGACAGAAATCCCTGGTGGCTGAAATCACAGGGAAAATCAGATCAGTCGGATCATAGCATTGTCTGCGTCAATTCTGAAGAAACGGCCAGATCAT
>JAYSPO010001476.1:0-8097 GCA_043722015.1 Candidatus Kuenenia sp.
TTCGTCACGGGGCAAATTCGATCGCCTTCCTTTGGGAACATATCGTGCGACGACGGAACACCCCGAAATTTTTGAGTGGCAGTCACACCGCCGTTCGCTGTGATATCTGCCTCCGTGTACTTGCCGCCCGCTGTCAAATACAGATTTCGCTCTTCCTCTGCCGGCAGGCTCTCAGGCATTTCTTCAGCGTGGGCTTCCGTCACCGTCGTAAAACCCACACGAAAGCGTTCTCCAGCAATTCGCAAATTTGGAATCGTGACATCCAGTTGTTTACCCCGAAATTCCTCCGGCAGCTGCCCGACGAACTGCGACGTTTTATCGGGTGCGTCACCGTCCTGAGGAACAGCCGCAAGCTCAATTGGCGTTGCATTGGGATCACCGATCGCCTTGACATAAGCTTTGACCGGCTGCACATCCACTTCCTGGATGCGGGTCTCATCTTTACCAAGCATCAACAAGCGAAACTCTCCCGTCGTTTCAATCACGGCTTCCGCATGATAGCTGTCGGAACCAATAGGAATGATGATTCCACCATGACTCCCGGGCTTATGCAGATGCACCTCCTCATCGACCGTTTTGCCATGGCTTTCAGCAGTGACCGCAGCGGTCGTCGATGTCACCGGTGAACTGATTGTCAACGATGGCATTGCGGGCGGATTGGCGACCGTCGGCGAAGATTGTGAGCCACAGCCAGCCACAATTGAAATAAGCGCGCCAGCAGGCAGCATCACGCCAGAAAGCAAATATTTATTGAATCTCATAATGCAATTCCTTGCAGCCACGAACGCAGCATTGCGTCGAGGCATTTCAGTAAACGTAAAGTGTGCTCACACCGCAGGCGGAGCGTGTGCGCGAGGGCAACGAATGTTATCTCGCAGACGGATTTTGGAGGGGATGGCCTGAAGAACAGGAAGGTGCCTGCCACGGGACTCAATCGCCGCAACCGCGATGAAGTGCGAGTTGAGCAGCGGCAACATTCCGATGAGCCGCCAGGATTAACAGCGACTTACGCCGTGCGCAATCAGAAGTGCTCTGCCCGCCTGCATTGGGGGGCATCTTCCTGGCAGAAGTCTCGCGCCTTGAGGCGACAAGTCATCAACTTGCTGGAACAATACCGGCGAGCAGATGTCTGAGAGTTCCATGATCCACTTCACAGACGGTGACGTCTGAAGGATCAGGCTATCATCAAGCCGTGCTCCCACGGATTGATGCTTGCGACAAGGACATTTGTGCTCGCGGTTGCCATCGGAATCGTCTGGACACTGTTTCCCCGCATCATCCTCTTCACAGCAGCAGCACGCTGGCGCAGAAGATTCTGCACTCGCCACTTTCATCGCGCAACAGCAGATTGACGGCCCAAAAAGGGTCGCGACGATCAGCAGTATTGACAACATACGATAAAACATGACGATTCAGTCCAATTGAAATTTCGTACCGATATTCTAGCGAAACACAGAACTACATCCAGATCAATTCCCAATACTGGCTCGCGTTATGATCAATGACCGATGCCCAGCAATGCAGCAGCCATTGCAATCATGAGCCCATCTTCAACAAGCGTCACGGTCGATATTGGCAAATTGCAGAAACAAAAGGTGTCAGGAACGAATGGCACTGTCAGAATACTGCAAGCGCGCAACGTGACCTGTTGGCGGCCGGTAGATTTTTGTAAACTGCCGTTCGTCAGAGTTGGTATTGCTTAAAAAGCCCGCTCCTGGCGATGATTTGGCAGCCCTCCCTGGTTCTCTGCCCGAGAATGACCAGGGAGGGTTTTTCATGCGCCAGCTTCTATCAGATTCTGATGATTCCGGGGAGCCCGGATTTCATAAGATCGTGGATGGATTCCTGCTTCAGCCAGGGCTGCCGTTTGCGGGTGTGCTGAGTTCAGAAAAGATGAACCGCATCTTCCGCAAGCACGGCGGGCTATTCGGCGGGAGCGGCATTTACAACACGGCAATCGTGCTGTGGGCATTTCTGGGACAGGTGCTGCACAATGGCAAGGAAGCATCCTGCCAGGCGGCCGTCGCGGGCATCATCAGCTTCTGTCTGCAGGTCGAACGTGATGCTCCGACGGAAGACACCGGAGACTATTGTCGCGCCCGAACCAGGCTTTCCGCGAACTCAGCGCTGAGATCGCCAACGAGGCCGAATAACAGGCAGACGCCGCGTGGCTGTGGAAACGACGTCATGCGAAACTCACTGATGGTTTCACCTTCACGATGCCCGATACGGAAAAGAATCAGGCCGAGTTTCCTCACCCGCGAACTCAGATGAAGGGCGTCGGGCCGTTTGTTGCCGGGTGAGTCAGACAAAATCGCAGCAAATCCACCTCCATGTTCTTTCCGAGCAAACGCTCGATGAGCCGAACTGACATTCATCGTTTGGTTTTGACTGCGTGCGTCGGCAGCGGCTTCCATGGATCTCGGCCGACCGACCCTCATACTGCTCGAGTTCACTCGTGTCGGTCCGACACGCTGATGTAGCATCAATCTGATCTGCGGCATCGCTCAAATCTCATCCCGATGCGATGTCAAAACGACGACATTCCTTGCAGCGATGCTAAACGACAGGGCGCGACCGCTTCATGCGTTCATCGGTCTTCGACCGTCGCAACTGGAATTCTTCCAGCAGCCAATGTATCGAGTTCATGGCCTGCTCATCCGACTGAGTCAGTGTTCCCACTGACTGCAGTCGGGGACCCTGGATCAGTAAAAAAGGCGTGGCTCTTTGATTACCGTGTTCCACAGATCAATCAACGGCTTGCAGAGTCGCCATACCCATTTGTGTCTGACGCCGATTTCTTCGGAGGCTTCTCGCTGCGATAGCCACTCAAAACCAGCAGAGGTTTGAATGTTCAGTAAGTCCGCTGTCCGGTTCACGTCTCTGCCATTCGCTTCACCCGTTTCCACGACTCACGCTGAATCAATACACTACTGATCCTTGTCTCTCGCCATGAACCTTAACCAAAAGCAACACTTGAAAAGATGTAAATGCCAATGATACCACTGATTCGATCCTTCCTGATGGCAAATGTTTTGATCGTGTGCATTTGCTCAACAGGAAAGGCCGAGAATGAGGCCGACGTTGTGGTTTATGGCTCAACGCCGGGCGGATTCTGCGCTGCGATCGCTGCTGCTCGCGAAGGAGCATCGGTGATATTGCTTGAGCCGACTGATCACGTCGGCGCGATGAATACCGGCGGCTTGAGTCACTGTGACTCGAACCAAATGCTACGCAGGACGGTCATGGGGCTGTTCGATGAGTGGCACATGCGTGTGGTCAAGGACTACCTGAATCGTGGGCTCAAGGCGCCCTACGACCCCGCTGTCAAGGACCAGTCGCTGTGGACCTTTGAGCCGCACGTTGCGATGCGAGTGACGATGGAGATGCTCGATGAGGCAGGGGTCAAGGTGCTGACCAATCGCTATTTGAACTCGGTTACCAGGCAGGGCCCGCGTATCACGACAATCGTCACCGGGAATGGGACGTTTAACGGCAAAGTCTTTATCGACGGCACCTACGAGGGGGATCTCATGGCGGCAGCGGGAGTAGACTGGACGATCGGCCGCGAAGGCCGTGAGGAATACGGCGAGTCGCTTGCGGGAAAGCAGTACCCCAAGCAGAAGATGAAGATCAGTGGCTTTGACGACGAGGGCAAACTGCTACCGCTGGTTACGACGAACGATGCCGGTCCTGAAGACGCTGGCGACAGGAATGTAATGACCTACAGCTTCCGTCTGTGTCTGACTGAGGATCCGAACAACAGGGTGCAGATACCCGCGCCAGCCAGTTACGACTCGGCTCGGTTTGAAGTGGTCCGCCGAGCTCTGAAAGCCGGCATTCGCGTTGGATTCGATCTCTACCCGTTGCCCGGCGGCAAACTCGACGGCAACAACTCTATTGGTGGACAATTTTCGTTGGGCCTTGTTGGCGGTTGCAACCTGTGGCACTCTGCCGACGAAGCGGGGCGGAAGAAAATCCGGGAAGACCATAAGCAGTATACGCTGGAGTTCTATCACTTCCTGACCAACGCCCCGGCCGTTCCCGAGGATGTTCGCCATCGATATGCCAAGCTCGGTCTTTGTCGAGACGAATTCGCAAGCTTCGACCATTTCTCGCCTGCGCTGTACGTCCGCGAATCGCGTCGCATGAAAGGCATGTATGTCATCAGCCAGCAGGATATTCTCGATTCGCCGAGCAAGGACGATGCGATTGCAATCTCGTCGTTCCCCATTGACTCGCACGACTGCCAGCGCATCGCGTTGAAAGACGGAGGCGTGATCAATGAGGGGACGATCTTTCCCGTGAGACGCCAGAATCCCAGGCAGGGGTATCCATACCATGTACCGTACCGTTCGATCATTCCCAAACCCGAGCAATGTGACAACCTGCTTGTTCCGGTCGCGCTGTCTTGCACGCATGTGGGCATTTCGTCGTTGCGGATCGAAGGGACCTGGATGATCATCGGGCAAAGCGCTGGCGTCGCGGCCGCCTTGGCAGCCCATATGGACACAACCGTGCAGAACCTGCCGTATCCAAAACTTCGCGAGCGACTCCTGGCGCAACGCCAGGTTCTCTTGCTGCCGGACGCATCCGAATCACCATCGACCAGCGCGGCCAAAGCCGCAAAGGCTTTACCAGGAATTGTGCTCGATGATGCGACGGCAACGCTCACAGGCGAGTGGTCTCATTCGACGAAATTCAAACCCCATATCGGGAGCGGCTATGTCTTCAGTGGCAAGCCAGGCGACAAAACAAAAGGTGATGGTAAAGCGGCGGCAACTTTCCAGATCAAGGTACCGAAGTCAGGCACGTATCAATTGTTGATGAGCTATTCGGCACACGAGACCCGTGCAATGAATGTGCCTGTGATCGTCACACACGGATCTTACAAGGAAGAGTTTACTGTGGATCAAACGAAGCCCTTGCCGAGTGGCGAGCATTTCCAGCTCGTTGGAAAAGTAGACCTGGAAAGTGGAGTCGAAACGACGATTAACATCAACAACAGCCAAACCGTCGGCTTCGTTATTGTCGATGCGATCCAGCTACTTCCGCAGGGCGAGTAGGCGGAGGAAGCAAATGGGATGATGCAGCGGTCAAAGACGATCGTTGGGGAATGCGGTCAATGGGCCTTCAGGAAAAGATCCAGTTCCAAAACAGGATTTCACTTTTTGATCCAGCCGAGATCAACGAGAAAACCGTCGGCTTGAGCGAGGGTCCTGGCGGAATACTCCTTGCTGTTGAAGAATCCGTGGCCCGCACCGTCGTAGCCGACCAGCTTGCATGGGCGGCTTGCCTTCTTCATCACGCTCTCGAAAGCAACAACGCTGGCATAGGGAACTGTGTTGTCCGACTTGCCATGGAGAATCAGCGTCGGCGGCGTCTGCGGGCCGATGTGATGCGCCGGCGAGATCACTCGGGCTTCCACTCCCAATCGTTCCGCGCTGAGCTCAGGCTTGGAACCCCTGGGTTCCCAGCCTTCGATCGAAGCAAGCGTGCTGGCGGGGTTGAAGAGGATCATGGCGTTTGGACGTTCGTCGCTGCCGAAGCCGTTGATCGTGCCGGTGCAGGCTGCGAGGTGGCCACCGGCGGAGCCTCCAGATGCGGCAATCTTGTTCGGATCAATGCCGAGACGCTGTGCATTTTCCCTGACCCAGGCGATGGCCGCCTTGGCGTCTTTCACGCATTCCGCCACTTTGACACCATGCCGGGATTTCACGCGGTAGTCAGCGGTAATGGCGATCATGCCGCGCTTTGCGAAATGCCGTGCCTGTTTCTCGAATTGGGCTGGTGATCCAGAATTCCAACCACCACCGAAGAAGAACACAATCGCGGGTTTCGGCGCGCTGGAGTCCGACTCCCCGAAGATCCAAAGCTTCAGGTCAGTGGAGTCGATCTTTCGGTAGGTCTCGACACGGGCGTCCGTGAATGTTGGTGGATAAGGAGGCTGGGCGTGCAAAACTGTACTTGCGAGCATGCAGATGGCCGCCTCGACCACAAAAGTCAAGAAATGGCTCTTCACATTCATGGCGTCCTCGCTCCGGATTCAGGGATTGATGTCGGTATCTGCGGGCCGAGGACTGTTCGGTAGCCGCTGCTTGTCTTGGAAGAATTCCCGGACTCTTTCTGCCCCGGAGAATGACGCGATCGGCGCATTGCCTTCGCGTCGCGCTCGGGAGCCCGGCCCTCCGTGCCCTCCGTTGGAGTCTTCCACGATAGTCGTCGTCGCTCCGTTGAGTGTGGCCACATAGGTGGTCGTGGCGACCGTCCCCTTCGTCGCGACCCCAGAGTACGCACCGGATTTGTTGATGTCAACCCAGAACGCAACCACGTCCTTCAGCGACTTGTACGGGGCCTCCTGAACGCGACTCACGAGCGGGCTTCGGCTCATGCCGACTTCGATTCGCACTTCTTGGTCCTTTGCCCCATTGATGATCAGGATTGGCAGTGGCACTGCGGGAACCCTATCGAACGTGAACATGGAGGCCACGACGCAACCACTCTGCCAGTTGCCGCAGACTTATCAATTGAACGTGCAGGTTGTCCTGAGTGAGCAAGCCGTTTCCGGCTCCGTGGGGTTCTCGACTGCACCGCATGAATCCTGACGATGCTCCATCAACGCCGCCAGAGCCTCCAAAGGAGGTTCGTAGCATAACGCCTGTGATGTGGGTGGCGATTATCTTCACCGCATTTGATCTCGTGGAGTTGGCTGCGGAGCTGCAAGCAAGGGCCGCAGGAATGGACGTTGCCATCAGATGACGCAACAGTGCCGCCAGTCGTCGATTGAGCGGGTGTGGCCACATCCGCGACCATGTGTTTTCATGCTTTCTCTGAACTATTTCAGAACACGGAAGCCAAATAAAGCACTGAAAACGCTGCGTTAATCTCTGAGCGGTGCCGGTCATGCAGACCGACGCTGGTTGAGTCTTAGCCACAGCATGCGCAATTCCATGTCAAAACGCGAATAACGAGTCACGGCGTGCCACATACGATGTTCCCCAGGAAAGCCCTGCAGGAAATGGACGGTAGTAAAGGAATCATGGCGACCGTAGACTGAAGAGGAATTTCATCAGTCACCGAGCTTCCGCCTATGTCCGACGTCACCAACATCCTGAACCAGATTGAATTGGGTGATCCGTCGGCGGCCGAGCAACTGCTCCCGTTGGTCTACGACGAACTTCGCAAACTTGCGGCCGCGAAACTGGCTCAGGAAAAACCCGGTCAGACGCTGCAGGCGACGGCATTGGTACATGATGCCTACTTACGGCTGGTGGATATCGACAAGGCCCGGCATTGGGATTCCCGTGGCCATTTCTTCGCGGCGGCCGCTGAGGCGATGCGGCGGATTCTGGTTGACACAGCCCGCCGGAAACGGCGTCCGAAACACGGCGGTGGGCGAAAGCGTGTCGATCTCGATTCGGCCTGCGCGCTGACCGAAGATCCCGGTGAAGACTTGCTGGCCCTCGATGAGGTTCTGACCAGATTCGCGGCCCTGGACCCGCTCAAGGCCGAATTGGTCAAGCTCCGTTTTTTTGCCGGGATGACAATTCCTGAAGCAGCCGACGTGCTCAGGATATCCCATGCAACTGCTGAAAGGCACTGGACTTACGCACGCGTCTGGCTGTACTGCGAACTCGGCGGCGATGATGCCGAGGGAGAAACTTTGAAAAATCCCGGAAACTCGTGAGGGGATCGAAGGCAATTCCTCGCATTGTCACCTGAGCGAGCCACTGAAAGGAGCTCTTCAACATGACAATCGAGGAATCAAAAGTCGAGGCAATCTTCTTTGCAGCGCTGGAAAAACAGTCGCCTGAAGATCGCGTTGCCTATCTCGATGAGGCGTGCGCGAAAGATGCGAGTCTAAGACTACGGGTCGAGGCTCTGCTCAACGCACAACCGAAACTCGCCAACTTTCTACAAGGCCACGCCTCCGAAATGGTGGCGATGACTTTGGTCCCACCGCCTGCGGAACGGCCCGGCGCGCAAATCGGCCCGTACAAGCTGCTGCAGCAGATTGGCGAAGGCGGCATGGGCGTGGTCTACATGGCCGAGCAGACCGAACCGGTGAAGCGCAAGGTGGCCCTCAAGCTGATCAAG
>JAYSPO010001477.1:0-3626 GCA_043722015.1 Candidatus Kuenenia sp.
CCGTTCATCTGCCACGGTTTCACCTGTTCCAGCGGCCCCATGAACATCTCGTAGAGTCGCAGTGCGTCCGCTCCATAGTCTTTGACAACGTGATCGGGATTGACGACATTCTTTCGGCTCTTCGACATCTTGTCGGTGCGCCCGGTCAATTCGATGTCAGTGCCTTTGAGATGTGCCTTGCCTTTCTCTTTAGTCACCTGATCTTCCGTAAGCGGGCGATAGGCGTCAGGATCTTCCGACGGGTTTCGCAAGGCGACAATTTCGGCGTCGTCGGTCTTCAGGACCAAAGGTTTTAGTCCCATGCCTTCGAACACGGCACGGTGGCGCTCAAATACTTCAGGACTCACACTGTAATCCGTGTCCCCCAGAATCATCCCCTGATTCACCAGCTTCTGAAACGGTTCGGGCCTGCTCACATGCCCGCGATCGAACAGGACTTTGTGCCAGAAGCGGGAGTACAGCAGATGCAGCACCGCATGTTCCGCGCCGCCGATGTAGAGGTCCACGGGCAGCCAGTACTTTTCCTTCGCCGGATCAATGAACTTGTCTGAGTTCTTGTTGTCACAGAATCGCAGGTAGTACCAGCAACTGCCTGCCCATTGCGGCATGCTGTTGGTTTCGCGTTTGAGCTTTACGCCGTCGGTATCGGTTTTGAACAACCATTCGGGCGTGGCTTTGGCGAGCATCGGCTCCGGCGTTCCCGTCGGCTTAAAGTCGTCCATATGCGGATGCAGCACTGGCAATGATTCGACGCTGTCGGCGCGCATCAATCCGGTTGGATTGCCATCGGCATCCAGTTCGTGCCAGATCGGAAACGGCTCACCCCAGTACCGCTGACGGCTGAACAACCAGTCGCGCAGGCGATAGTTCACAGCTTCCTTGCCAAGCCCTGCCTGTGATAAATGATTTGAAATTTGAGATTTGAAATCTGCAGTGGAGAGGCCATCGTATTTGCCAGAGTTGATTGCCCAGCCGGGTCCCGGCCAAGGCGTTTCTCTTTTCTGGATTTCAATCTTCGTGGGGGCCTTGTACTTTTTAGCCTCCATTCTTTCAGCTGCATTGGTTGTGATTTGTTGCACGAATGGAAAGCTGTCTCGCAAATCAACAACCCATTTGACAGGCAGTGCGTTCTCCTTTGCAAAATCCCAATCACGTTCATCGTGCCCCGGCACCGCCATGATGGCTCCGGTGCCGTAGCTGATGAGTACATAGTCTGCGATCCAGACCTGTACTTTATCACCATTCACCGGATTGATCGCGTAGCCGCCTGTGAAGACACCGGTTTTGTCCTTCGCTAGGTCCGTTCGATCGAGATCGCTTTTCAACGCCGCCTTCGTGCGATACTCATCGACCGCAACTCTTTGTTCCGGCGTTGTGATCTTATCGACCAGCGGATGCTCCGGCGCGAGAACCATGTAGGTCACGCCGAACAGCGTATCGGGGCGAGTTGTGTAGACGCGGATGACGTCGGATTCGGGATCGCGAGGGAAGCCGGTGGATTGGCGGGACGTCTTCCATGTCTCGAATGCTGTTGTTGTACCGGAGGGCTGACGCCCACCGCTCGCCTGTGGTTCCTCCTCGCTCCTCGCCCCTCGCCTCTCAATCCTGAAATCCACTTCCGCCCCGGTGCTTCTTCCAATCCAGTTCCGCTGCATGAACTTGATTGAATCGGACCAGTCGAGTTCATCCAGCTCACTGGCGAGACGATCTGCGTACGCCGTGATCCGCAGCATCCATTGTTTGAGCGGCATTCGTACGACCGGATGGCCGCCACGTTCGCTCTTGCCATCGATGATTTCTTCATTGGCCAGTACCGTGCCGAGGGCAGGGCACCAGTTGACCGGGGCGTCGGAGACGTAGGCGAGGCGATGCTTGTCCTGATAGCGACGAATGGCTGCTTCAACCTCCGGCGAGCGGCCAGTGTCAACTGGCCGGTACGATGCGATTCCCGTCTCCCCGGATTTCTCGGATGCCGACTGCTCGGACGTTGTACCGGAGGGTTGACACCCTCCGCTCGCCAGGATTTCCTCTGGAATCGGCAGTTCCGCAATCGGTCGGCCTTTGCCTTTTCGCTGAACTCCATCCGGACCGGTCCAGACAAAATCGGCGTCGTACCAGGTGTCAAAGATCTGCAGGAAGATCCACTGCGTCCACCGATAATAATCCGGATCGGTCGTGGCGAGTTCGCGAGTCCAGTCGTAGCTGAACCCCAGCATCTTCAACTGGCGTTTGAACGTGGCGATGTTCTGTTCAGTCGTTTCACGAGGATGCGTGCCGGTCTTGACGGCATGTTCTTCGGCCGGAAGTCCGAAAGCATCCCAGCCCATCGGATGCAGAACGTTCTTCCCCTTCATCCTCGCGTAACGGCAGACGATATCCGTCGCTGTGTAGCCTTCCGGATGTCCGACGTGCAGTCCGCTGCCGGACGGGTACGGAAACATGTCAAGCACATACAGTTTTGGCTTCTTTGCAGCATCACCCGTTGGAACGGTGTCCGCTGTGCGGAACGTCTGGTTCGTTTCCCAATACTGCTGCCAGTGAGCTTCGATGCGTTTGGCGTCATAACGTGGCATAATGTGTTTTCGTGTGTTTGTCGTAGCTTGACTCTCCAGAGTCGAACGGCTCAGGGGCGACGTTCTCGACTCTGGAGAGTCGAGTTACGCAGTTTATTCAACCAACGCTCCAATTCAACGCGGCTGAATCCTGTTGTCCGCTGAGATCCCGATTGTGCGACATGCCGGGCTGCGACTTCCCATGTGTCCGACGTCGGTGAATTTCGCTGCTGACTGTGGTAATCTTCGGTCTCGGTCGCAAGCTGACGGATCAGACCGATCGGACTGAATTGTCGGAGATTTATCAACAATGGAATCGAAAGCCCGCACCGTGTCCCACGATATCTACGAAAATCCACTTATTACGCGGTACGCATCCCGCGAAATGGCCACCATCTGGTCGGCGCAGAAGAAGCATTCGACCTGGCGGCGTTTGTGGATCGCGCTGGCCGAATGTCAGCAGAAGCTGGGCCTGAAGATCACCGATGCACAGCTTACCGAAATGCGGGCCAACATCGACAACGTCGATTTCGACGCAGCAGACCGTTACGAACGAGAACTCCGACACGACGTCATGGCGCACGTTCACGCATGGGGCGATCAGTGTCCGAACGCCCGACCGATCGTGCATCTGGGAGCGACCAGTTGTTTTGTCACCGATAACTCCGAATTGCTTCAGATCAAAGAAAGTCTGATTCTGATCCGTCGTCGCCTCGTTCAGGTCATCGACCAATTGGCGACCTTCGCCGCGAAGTACCGCAACCTGCCGTGTCTGGGTTTTACGCACCTTCAGCCAGCTCAACCGACAACTGTCGGAAAACGGGCCACGCTCTGGTGCTGGGATCTGTTGCTGGATCTGGAAGAAATTGAACACCGACTGGCGACGCTGCGATTTCGAGGCGTCAAGGGAACGACAGGGACTCAAGCAACCTTTTTGACACTGTTCAATGGTGATCACGGCAAGGTAGAACAGCTCGATCGCATGGTGACGGAAGCCATGGGGTTCAGTCTGAAACATCCTGTGACCGGCCAGACATATTCCCGCAAGATCGACAGTCAGGTCATGGCCACGCT
>JAYSPO010001478.1:0-4842 GCA_043722015.1 Candidatus Kuenenia sp.
CCTGCACCGTTTGACCTCCTCGAATGCCCTTCACCGCTTCCAGTAAATCTTTCTCATCAACGCCATTGAGCTGCAGCAACCGTTTCGCCTGATCTTCCACCTGCGTCAGCGCGAACAGGAGATGCTCCGTCGATGTGTATTCGTCCCCCATGGAATCCGCTTGTTTTTTTGCGGCATTGAGGACCTTCATTGCTTCCGGACCCGCATTGACGCTTTCGCCTGTTGACGAAGTTGACTGCGGCAATCGACCGAGTTCTCCATCAACCATCTTCTGCAACTGCGGAATTTTAACTCCCATTTTTTGCAGCAACGATGTCATCAAGCCGCCTTCTTCGTCGAGAAGTGACTTCAACAGATGCAGCGGTCGAAGAATCCGGTGTTGTTTCTTTTCAGCCAGTTCCTGAGCCCGCTGAATTGCTTCCGAAGCTTTCACTGTGAGCTTGCGAGGATCAAATGCCATGATTGAATCACTCCGAGGTATGTACCGCAACCAATCGCCAAATCATCCAAACGCACAGTCTTGACGTAGAAATGTGTGACAGGATGTCTCACTTTGATGCGTCTGTGCAGTCTCAGGGACAGAAAGCAGTTTCCGTGCCTGTCAAAAAAATGGATATTCCGTGCCGATGCACACGTTGCTGAGAGTTTCTGCGGCTCTGACAAACTTTCGCAATTGCACACCCTGCATTTTTGGCAGGGCAAGCCACGGTTCACGAACCTGGTCATTAGTGCGACAATTGGCGAGCGGCATGCGTCAGCTTGCCGGTACAGAAACGAGCTACCGGAGGGCTCACGCCGCTCCGCTCGCCGGACTCATTTCCAACCGCGCCGAGTATATAATGCGATCGGTCGGAATTGATGTATTTCTTTGGGGAGCGGGGATGTCAATCCCCTGATTGACCGCGTGGACACTGCAAAAATCAGGGGCTTACGTCCCCCGCTCGCCAAACGCAGCCTCAGTCCAACCCGCGTGAAGTATAAGCAAAAAAAAATCGTCATGCCTTCACGCTGTCTTCAGGTACATGTTTGTAGGATGACCGCTGACTGGCGAACGGCATGTGCTGGTTCGCTGGAGTGACGTAGTGCTCTGTCAGCGATTGAAAGATTGATGGATTGTGTGCCAGTGTTTCATGCCGCTGGAGAACACTGGCAGAGCCAGTGGCACACATCAAGGCGCGGTTGACACTGCAGTACCTGCGTTGAACCAATTCATATCAGAGTTGTTCGCCATGCGAGTTCTTGTTGTTGAAGACGAACCTGATTTACTCCGCACGATTGCGCAGGTCCTGCGGGAGGACGGGTACGCAGTTGATGAAGCGGCGGACGGGCAGGAAGGATTGTACAAGGCGACAAGTTGGAACTACGACGCGATTGTGCTGGATCTGCTGATGCCAAAACTCACCGGTTGGCAGGTCCTGGAAAAGTTGCGAATGACTCACAAAACCCCGGTACTGATTCTGACTGCTCGTGATGGAATCAACGATCGCGTGCGAGGACTTGACGGCGGTGCAGATGATTACCTTGCTAAACCCTTTCATCTGGTTGAACTTAAAGCGCGACTGCGGGCTCTCATTCGGCGTTCGGTGGGATTGGCGTCGTCACAGATTCAAGTGGGTGAGTTGACGCTTGATATCAAAGCGAAAACCGTGAGTCGCGCCGAGACGCTGTTGCTGCTGACTCCTCGTGAATTTTCACTGCTGGAACTGCTGGCGATGCATCGCGGGCAAGTTGTGACGCGGACTCAGATTTACGAAAAACTGTTCGACGAAAGTGATGACAGTCTTTCCAATCTGGTGGATGTCCACGTCTCAAATCTCAGACGAAAACTCGGAAAGGATTTTATCACAACACGCCGCGGACAGGGGTACATCCTCCATGATTAAGTCTATCCGCGGGCGATTGCAGTGGTGGTACGGCGCAGTGTATGCGTTGTCGATTGTCGTGTTCGGCTGCCTTGTGTATTGGCGAGCTGATCGCGATGTCAATGAACGTGCAACTCTGCAGGCCGTATCGACGGCCCAGTATCTGGATGTCAGCCTTCGTGGCGTGCGGCCCGGCCCGAACCGCGAGGGTGGCCCGATGCGTGACGGTGGCCCGATGCGTGACGCGGGACCTCAGAATCCACCGGGTGATCGGGATGGTGATCAGTTTCCATCAGACTTCAGTCTGGGGCCACTGCCACCAGAGTTCCAGTTTCGACCACCCGGCGATCGAAGGCCGGGGATGGGTCCACCACCTGGTAATCGTGGACCTGGCAATCGTGGACCCGGGTCTCAGATGGGCCCCGGCGGTCGAATGGGACCGATGGATTTCGGCCGCCCACCAGAACCGTTTTCCGAGGATGGTGAAGGACGACCGCCGATTGATCGCATGGAATTTACAATCTGGCGGCGTGATGGATCAGTGCTGGCTCGTAGCGATGGGGCTGCAACAGATCTTGATCCGGAAATGACGATGCCGACAGGTGTTGATCATCCTCCGCGAGTCATCAGAGGAAATGGCTACATCGACGCCGCCATGAAGGGGCCTCAAGAGGCGACAATTCTTGTCCGGCGTCCTTTGGGAAACGACATGGCGAAACTGCATCGATTTGGATTCCAGATTGCGGGAATGGCCGTCGGGACATTGTTGGTTGGTATCATCGGGGGTTGGTGGATTTCGGGACGCATGGTGCAGCCGATTCAGATGATTTCGGAAACTGCCGCGCAGATCTCTGCTGCGAATCTCGACCGCAGAATCGACACGAGCCGACTCGACCAGGAACTCGTGCAACTGGCGTCAGTATTAAATAGTACCTTTGAACGGCTCGAGACATCATTCGATCGCCTGACTCAATTCACTGCCGATGCGTCGCATGAATTACGAACACCGCTGGCGGTGATTCAATCACAAATGGAACTTGCACTGTCGCAGCCGCGGTCGGTCGAGTCGTATCAGCAGACGCTCGAAACGTGCCTGCGATCTTCGGAACGGATGCGGTCTCTGGTCGATGGGCTGCTACTGTTGGCTCGCACCGATTCTGATCATGCCGAACTGCGACGGGAGATAATCGATCTGCGGAGCGTGGCTGAAGATTCGGTCGCGCAACTGCAGGACAAGGCGGTATCCGCAGGGATTGATCTGGAATGTGCAGCGCCGGAAGTGGCTGTCGGGGTTAGTGCGGACATTCGATTTCTGATGCAGGTTCCGGTCAATCTGATTGACAACGCCATTCAGCATACGCCGTCGGGCGGAAAGATTTTTGTCGATGTTCGCATTGAGGGCACCGACGCCATACTATCGATTCGTGACAGCGGCTGTGGTATTGCAGCTGAGCATCTGCCGCATCTGTTTGAACGGTTTTATCGCGTCGATACCGGACGTTCTCGCAGGCATGGCGGCAGTGGTCTCGGGCTGTCGATCTGCAAAAATCTGGTTGAGTCGCACGGCGGCAGCATTTCCTGTGAATCCATTGTTGGTGAAGGTTCAACGTTTCTCGTCCGACTGCCGCTTTCAGGTGGCTCGATGGATAATGATCTGGAGAATAAGCATGTTTCGTAGTATGTACGCTTTGGTTGTGTGTCTGTGTGCATTATGCGGCACCACGATCAGCGCCACCGATGATGTCGATCCGGCCTCGCTGAAACACCTTGCTGGGTATTGGTATGTCAGCAATGCTGAGCCAGCTGTCTACTACTTCAAAGATGCCGATCGCTATCTGGACCTGTTCTCGTATCATCGCCAGGACTCGAACAACGATGGGATCGACAACCTGATCGTGCGGCACGATGCAAAGCACATCATCCTTGACAGCCAGGGATATCCGAATCACCCCACAGCGGTGTTTCCGAACTCAGGCAATCCCAACACCATCAAAGTTCAGAAATTTGAGTTTCGACTGCCGCTCGAACCGAAACTCAATGACCACATTACGCGAGTTCCCATGGGGCCGATCGGAGTGGCGTTGAATGGTGTGGTGTTCTTCAATCCATTCGAAGCGGGCGGCATGAATGCGGTGGAAGGATATTCGGAAGTGTGGCTGGATTCATGTTGTGGGCATCCCGAACAGCGCGGCGTGTATCATTATCACAAGTATCCGGTGTGCGTGAAGTCGCCGTTTCGTGATGATGGAAAGCTACATTCACCTGTGATTGGTTTTGCGTTCGACGGATTCCCGGTTTACGGTCCGTATGAAGCTGATGATGTCATGGCGCGAGACCTGACGGGTGACAAGGCACTGGATGTCTGCAACGGACACTCCGATGATATTCGGGGCTATCACTATCACGTCACTCCGGGCCGGTTTCCGTATGTTCTTGGAGGGTATGCAGGAGTTCCCGATCCTGCGAACATGCGGGGGCCGCGAAGATCACAGGCAGGTGCGATTGAGGACAATACCGAAGGTGAAAGTCGTCAGCCCAAGGTCATCGCGTCTGTTCGCCCCGGCAGTGCGGTGGCGGGAAAGAAGCATTTGCTGACAATTGAACTGGCTCCTGAAAAAGCGAATCGAGCTCCTGTCCCCGAGGGCAAACCGGACTGGGTTCAGATTGGTCCGTTTGAAGCCTTATCGATCGAACGAGAAGGTAACACTGTGAGTGTGGAAATTCAGATACCTGAGGATGCTACCGTCGGTGTTCTGATGGATTGTCATATCGAGTTTAAGCCGGCCAATCAGCCGCGGGTTGTATTCAAGAGTAATGACGTGTTTCGAGTTGTCGAGCAGGAAGCTCCCTGAGCGGAATGGCGATAGTGCTTTGATGGATTGGGTGGCCGGGGCTGGACTGAGCGGAGCGAAGGAAGCCCCGGGGTTTCGGGCTAGCGCCCTCCAACCCCGGCCACCCCTCAATCCATCAGTGACAGAGC
>JAYSPO010001479.1:0-1563 GCA_043722015.1 Candidatus Kuenenia sp.
TGGATCATACCCTCGCTTGGCGTCCGTCACACCCATCATCTCAGCGTATTGCAGTAGATGCGACTTGCGTCCCGTGAGTCGATCCTGATAGATCGTCTCACCACACACGATGGCGGTTTTTTTCCCCTTGAGCTTGGGGTATCGCTCATCAACCAGAGTGAACTCGATAGCGATGTTCGTCTTGCCGGGATACCTGAGATTCGGCATCCCCTGATTCACGCCTGAACAGACCACGTAATACTGTCCGGCGACAGTCAGATTGTCTTCCGGCTTGTACTGCGGTCTCGACGGTCTAATCATCGACATGATGATAGCCTCTGTATAGTTATGTATAGTTCTAGCACGCCGGAAAATCCGGCGTGCTAACTATACATTATCGCCTGTTTTTCCGCCCGTGCGATCCGACCGGATCGCCGGGCGGATCGGCGATAACCGGTAGGTCCGGCAGCGGATCTGGAGTCGGATCGGGAGTCGGATCGGCAGTCGCCGGAGTACCGTTGAGACTCGGCTCCAGCAGTCCGGCTTTCGTCCGGACCTTCGCCTCCGGCAATTCCGACGGCGGGAAGTCACGCTGGCACGATTGCAGCAGTTCCAGGAGGTGCAGTTGCACCTCCCGACTTACGCCACCCTGCCACTCGATCTCGCGACCGATGGCGATGGTGACTGGACATAGATCGGCCTGCTTGCACCTTCCGACGATGCCTCGATCATACCTGACAGCCATGATACTATCTCCCATACATGAGGTTATTCAGACTGCCGTGTGGCATAGTGCCACACGGCGTAAGAACCGAATCAGCAGCTGCACGTCGCATCGTACACGCCACAGGTCTCACAGGTCTCGCCTGGTGTCAGTGATACACACTCTGCAGCATACGCACGGATTATCCGATACAACGTCTTGCTACCCGCGGTCTGGACGTGCCGCTGCAGCTCGACACCAGCCAGCGGGCCGTAGGACATGTGGTCGATGACACGTCGTATCTGTGGATCGTCAGCCGGTAGCCCTAGTATGTCAGCATACCGACATACCATCGACCATGCATCCTGCTGCAGCGTGGTAGTAGTGATGGCGTCCATCATCGCACCTCCAGTATCTGCATAGCGTCAGCGATAGCGACCATGAGTTCCTCCGCGAGTCCGGGCGTCATATTGTACCAGTTGCCATGGCCGATGTTCTTGCCACTCGTGACAGACGAAATCGACCACCCCCAGTCTCGCAGTTCGTCCGGGTCAGGGCCAACGTCCGACCCACTCACCTGCAGGATGATCCGCACGTGGCCGAGATCTCGTGTCATGATACTGCCTCAGCGTGGAGTCGTGACAGGGAGTCTGTCACGTCTCTCCACTACATACTATCATAGCATCCCCACGGTCAGTGTCTATAGTCCCGCGAAAGATTTTCGGTAGTATATTGTTATATCGAACAAGACATCGCGTCTTCATTAACTATACATTATTAGACACTGAATTATCACAAAGTATAACTATACATTGTTATACATTGTCCGACGTTTCTAGACGGGCGACATTCTGACAACCACTCCTGCATCCAGCCCTGCT
>JAYSPO010001480.1:0-11234 GCA_043722015.1 Candidatus Kuenenia sp.
GGAGATCCGCCGCCGCATTGAAGCAACTTTCCGCAGCCGTGATGATCTGCCGGGGCTCGTCGCATATTACGAAACGTGGATGCAAGGTCATCCCGAAGACGTCGATGCGATGGCTCGCCTGGGGCGTACGCTGTCGCTGGAAAATAAGACAGCTGACGCCGCAGCGTGGTATCGCAAAGCGATCGCACTCGCTCCGTCGAATGCCGAACTGCGGGAATCACTGATTGAACAGCTGGTCCGTGACGGCCAGCTGACTGACGCCATTGCACAGTACGAACAGATGGCTCTGTTTGATGCGGGCAACAGGGATCACATCGAAGACTGGGGGCAGTTGTATCTGTCGCGCAAAGACCTGCCACTTCCCGAACGGCAGGCCAAAGCCGCAGCGATCTGGGAACGGCTGATTGTCGATCGAGCAGACGATCCGGCCGCATTAGGTCGTCTGGCCGAACTCATGCGCCGCGCCGAACTCACTGACCGGGCGATTGAACTGTACCGACAAGCCATCGACAAAGCTCCAAACGAACCGCAGTATCGTGAGTATCTGGGTGAATATCTGCATCGGCTGCAGCGAAAGGATGAAGCAATCACGACATGGAACGAAATCGCAACTGGCGATCGCCGTTCAAAAGCAAATCTTATTCGACTGGCCGAAGTTCTGACTCGCTTTGATCAGACCGATCCAGCGCTTGTGGCGATGCGAGATGCCTGCAGTCTCACCCCCGATCCCGTTGAACGAATTAAGTTTGCGGAAATGCTGCGAATTGCTGCAGAAGCGATCATCGATCCCAATGCCGGTTTGACCCGAGCCATCGGCGAGGCTAACCCGCCGACCCAGACGCCCGAAGAAGCCTCGCCGATGGCTCGGGTCAAACAGGAGTTGCTGACCGAGGCCTTCCAACAACTCGACCTCGCGGAACAGTCTGCCGAATCGCAGGATGAACGACAACAGATCCTGAGTGATCGAGTCAAAACGCTCATCGTCGCGGGCCTGCTCGAAGAGCAAACGACCTTGCTGGCTGCGGAACTCAACGCAGGCACCAACGTCACAGCCGAACGTTGGCGCAGGCTGGCTCTGTACCAGGACGCCGCTGATAAGCTCAACGCGGCCACGGCTTCCGCCATCAAGGTCGTCGAACTGGAACCGCAATCCATCCCCGGCTGGACGATGCTCACGGACTTATACGAACGCACGGGCCAGCTTGGCGATGCCGCCGACGCGATGAAGAAGCTGGCCTCGCTGGATCGGCGAGGTATTTCCGAGTACCTGAAGAAAATTGCTCGGTTCGAAATCCGTCTCGGCCAGTTCGACGATGCTTTGAAAACCGGCCGTGATGTGATCAAAGCCACGCCCGGCAATCCGGAAGCCTACCAGTTCTTCGCCGACCTCGCATTTGAAGTCGGTCAGCCTCAGGCGGCGGTTGAGGCATTACGGCAAGCTTTGCGCGTGAACCCAGGCGACGAAGCCTCCCTCCGTGCCCTCGCGAAAACCCTCGCAGATGAATTTCAAACGGCGGAATCCAGTGAACTCTACTGGCGCGCCTTCGAAAAAGCGCAGGACCTGGAAAGCCAAACCAACATCGTCGTGGCTTTGAGTAATCTCTACCTTCGCAGCGACCAGTTCGAAAAAATCATCGAGCGACTGGAACTTCGCAGTCGTGAACTGAATCTGCCAACGGAGATGACGCGCTGCATCGCGACGGCGTATCGCGAAGCGGGCGATTTTCGTAAGTCGCGCGAGACCCTGGAACGGTTGATGGTCGATGATTCAAAGAATGTCAGCCTGTTGACAGAACTTCGGACGCTTGCCGAACAGGAACACAACAGTTCGCAGATGGAACAGTATCAGCGGCAAATCGTCGAGCTGACAGCATCTGATGAGGAACGTCGCCGGCTGATTGAGATTCTGGCTCACGAGAGACTTTATGATGAAGCAGCGAAGGAGAGATTGAGACTGGCCGAGAGTCGCACCGATCGCGTGGAGATTCTGAAGGAGATTGAAATCCTTGTCTCGGGCGGATACGACGACGTCGCCGAGATGCTTTGTCAGCGATTGCTGGAATCGTCCCAAGATGACTGGGAAGCGCTGAACGCCTACCGCGGCGTACTGCTTCGCAACCATCAATTGGCCGAGGCACGGGACGTGAGTCGCAGGATCCTGCAGCTGGATATCGATTTCGATGCACCTTCAAGTAGCTCGACTCTCCAGAGTCGAGACTCACACGCGGCGAATTCCTCGACTCTGGAGAGTCAAGCTACGACTGTCAAAGCGATTGATACTGCGGAATCATTTTCAGACTGGCTGACCGATTCGACCGAGAATCCTGCAGCAAGTTTCGGGGCCGTCTATTGCGAGTGTGCTGCGTCGCTCGTCTTTCGCGTCGGTGCGTCAGCGTCGCAGACAGACGTTGACCTGGTTTTTGCTCGGACACTTTCTGAGCGAGATCAGCTGCGGCTTGCGGCTTGGTTGATACGTTCGGTGACAGCGCGTTCGCCGGCGAGCAACGAAGTCTGGACCGCTTTGGAAGATTTTCTCAACGGGCCACCAGGTCCGGCCAGGACAGCGGTTCAACTGTTCGAGACTTGTCAGCGATATGCGGCAAATGATCTTCCCGCCGAAGGTCAGCAGCGGTTGAAAGCACGAGCGATGCAAATGCTGAAAACGCTCATTGGCGAATCTCCTGCGTGGCTGAATCAAAGCAGACTGCCAATTTTGACGTTGCTTCCACAGGATGAATCTGAGGCAGAAATCTCGGCCTTCCTTGAGCAACGCTTGACGGTTGAGAGCCGAATTTCAGAACTTGGGGCGTTGTGGTGTGTCGCACACACGCTTCAATCAGGCGAGCTATCGAAGCAAGTGTTCACAGTTTGGAAAAAGCGGTTGTTGGAAGAACCGACGTTTGGCGAGGAGTTCTTAGCTGCCATATCGATGGGCGATACAGGCTTCGCTCGTGGAGAGGTCAAACTTCGACTTCTTGACAGCGATCCTGAAACTTTCATCTTGCTGATAGATTTTTGGGAAACACTGGGCTCATCCCTGCAACACCCCGATCGACAGTATCAAGCGGACCAATTCTGGACGTTGCCTGAAATCCTGACGAAGCGACTTGGTGAGAAAGCCGGCCGCAACCTTTCTACCTACATGCAATTTTTAGTGGCGATGCACGCCGAAGATCGCGTTGCACAATGGTGCCGCACCAAAGCAGAATCTGCATCGCCTGCAGAGCGCATCACGATCGATCTGATTCGTGCGGACCTGGCCAGTCAAATTGACGACGATGTTGCCGAGATCTCCAGCCTGATCGATGCGGCTGTGGGTGATCCACAAAGCGACGACATTCGATTTCTGATTGCAGAAAGAGCGGCTCCGCAGGGGCTGATCGACGAAGCCGTGTTGCTGCTGGATTCCATGCACCTCACCGATGCTCCGCGTCAGATCGTCAGAGAAGAATTCGTCCTGCGACACCTTCTCCCGTTGGGACGTTCCGAGAGATGCATCATGGCAGCTGACAGGCTGTTTGGATTACCTCTGAATATGGACCAGCAGCGCGATCTGATTCCGGTACTGGAAAAACTTGGCTTGGGCGACAAGGTTGCGGCGATTCAGGCACGATTCGGCAGAGGCTCGATGGATCACCAATCCATCCTTGGACGGCAGTTGCAGACCTATGTTGCTGAGGGAAAGCACGAACTCGCCGGCGAGGTGGCATGGGAACTGTTGAAGCTGGCTTCTGGCGGTTCGCTGTTTTCCGGTCATCGTCCTGGCGATGATCGCGACGACGGTGGTGAGCGACTTCAGGCGATCAAAGCGCTAGGGCGACTGAATCGGCTACAGCCTTTGATCGATCGGTATGAAGCCATGTTGGCAGCGTCACCCGACTCGGTAGATTTGCTGGAGGTTCTGGCGGAATTTCATGAAGCGGCTGAGCAGTGGGATTTATTGGCGGCAAAGCGCGATCGGATTGCATTGCTCTCAAAGAAGGCACCGCCGAGCCTGAAAGCCAAAGCCACAGAACTTGAACGCAGCGGCGATGTCAGCGGCGCGTGTGATATCTATCTCAGGATTCTGAAGGATGATCCGGAAGCTTTTTCGGACGAAATGGAGACCTATGTTCAGGCCTTTGAGAGAGCCAAACGACATGCGGATTTTCTGACTGCCGTCCTGAACCTTAAGCCCGAACACTGGCACGGA
The DNA here is from genome assembly GCA_043722015.1 of Candidatus Kuenenia sp. Classification (GTDB taxonomy): domain Bacteria; phylum Planctomycetota; class Planctomycetia; order Planctomycetales; family Planctomycetaceae; genus SXXK01. The sequence goes on from JAYSPO010001480.1 coordinate 4,193, forward strand.
CATGCGGGACTGATTATCAATGTGATCGCTGATCTGTCTCATGCGAAGTCGAATGACGACGTGGTCAGCAAGTCGATCGAAACCCTGCTGGCCAACGAGGGAACTCGGCGACTTGCGATTGGCGGATTTCTGGCACGACCGGATGTTGTCGCCGAAGAAAGACTGCTTCCGGCAATTCAAAGTGAACTTTTGTCCGAAGTCAGTTTCCCTCACATCAGCGACGTTGACGAAACATATCTGATTTTGCAGAGTGTAAAGAACGAAGCAAGTCTTAAGACGTTGCATGAGTTTCTGCTTCGGCGAGCGGCTGGGCGTCAGCCCTCCGTGCAATCCCCGGACGCAATGCTCATCTACCTCGATGCGAGACTTGGACGACGCACGGACTTGGAATCTCGAATTGCGGAAATGCAAAGCCTTGTATCCGACAAAGGACTGACCTTGCAGGACAATCGACTTTACCAGATCTTCGTCCTCAACGAACGCCTGAAAGACATCGGCGTTGACTGGGCTCCGGTTCGCCTGACACTGCTTGAACATCTGCTTACGCATACCACGGACGATGAAGCACTCGTCGATACAATTCTCGAAGAACTCGGCACCGTCTACGAATCACTTGGTCAGCCGCAGAAGGCACGCGGCATTCTGAACCAACGAGTCGAGCGGATGTTAAAAAGTACTGGCACGACAAGTGGCAACTCCTCCGAGTCGATCCGCGAGTTGCTGCAGGCCGGCGAAAAAATTCAGCACTCGGGTTTTCCGATCGAAGGCGCTCGTCTGTTACTGAACGTGACGGCGCATGACATTGATGAATTCACGAGCGACCTGGACGACGACAAGGCCGTCGCGTTTAAGTCACGCTTCAACGCATCCCAACGCTGGGCGCGGCAGCAGATCTCTGCAGAGAAACTGGTCAATTGGTTTGAGGTTGCTGTTCAGAGTGCGGCTCAGGTCGTCGGCGATGCGAATCAGGATCCGGGACATTTTGACTTGCTGCTGGAACTTACCGGAACGACTGATCCTCGAACTCACGATGCTGCCACGCTGAAAACCGGACGGATCGACTGCGTGATTGTGAAGGCGATCGAAAAGCAGTCGTTCGACGATGAGAAACTTCGCACGACGCTGACGGGAAATATTCGGACGCTGCTGACAGGCGAAAATCCACCGGCTTCGTTGCTCACGGCGGCATTGGCCTTTGCGTTGCGAATGGACGATGCAGGTCTCAAGGCAGCGATTGTTGAAAAACTGGATCTGGTCAAGGATCCAGTACAGCCCGCCGCAGTTTCAGAAACCTCCGAGCGATCACCAAAACCGAAAATCCCGGCAGCACTGCGGTCGGCACCGGATGTCGGTTTAGTGCTCGCGGCGAAGATGCTCGTGCAATCAGGAACATCCTCAGGCACCATTGAATTGCTTCTGCAACATGCTGCCGCGAAGGCGAAAGCGATCGACAATCGTCTGGTGCAGATCGCCGTGCTGAACGAATGCGTTGCGACGGCGACTCAGGCCAAACTTACCGATCTTGTCGCCACTCTGGAAACCGCACGCGACACAGCCATCGCCGATCAGGTTGCTGCAGTCTCCATCGGTACGCCGGGGTCGCTTGATCTCCGTCGCGAAATCCGTACAAGGTTGCTCAAGTTGGAGGAACCGTAAATGGACGGAACTGCGTCAGAAGAGTTTTTTGATGTTGTTGATAAGGACGATCGGGTTATCGACCAGTTGGCCCGATCAGAAGTGCATCGGAGGAAACTGCGGCACCGGGCAGTGCATGTGTTTTTGTTTCGACAGGATGAATGTCTGCTGATTCACAAGCGGTCGGATTCCAAAGAGGAATTCCCATCGGTCTGGACGTCATCATGTTCCGGACATGTGAGTGCTGGGGAAGACTACGATACGACGGCAGTGCGGGAGTTGTTGGAAGAACTCGGTGTCGAGTCAGCGGTCGAGCGGCTGCAGAAGTTTGCCGCGTGCGATGAGACTTCGCACGAATTCACGGTTCTTTACCGCTGTACCTCAAACGCCGTCGTGACGCCGGATCCCGGAGAAATTGCCGCCGTCCAGTGGATAAGGCTTGATGCCATTCAGGTATGGATGTCGGATTCGCCGGATGATTTTTCACCTGCATTTCGTTTGCTGTTTGGATGGTACTTGGCGCGGGATTAACGCGCCACCCAATGTAGCCATTACGCTCCGCCGTGATGAGCATATGCCCTTCAACATTCATCAACCGGGACAGTTTTCCACAAGGAGCCCCAATGCATGGCGTTGGAGGACAATCAGCGCGGGCTCTCCATCCATGTGGCCCAGCTCGAGGCTCGTCACGGCGGAGCGTGACGGCTACTTTCAGAACTCCAGAAATCCGCTCACACGTCCGACGGTGATGGTCGCAATCGTCAGTTGGGCAATGAGCAACGCCAGCCATGTTTTTCTTGTGTTGACCGCATCTGAATCAACGGCCTGCGCCGCGATAATAGCGCACCACGGCGTCAGGAAACACCACAGTCGGGCAGCTTCACCCATGTTTTTTCCGGACAACCACAGCAATGTCCACGTCAACGCACATGCGATCGCGAAGAGTCGGCCATGGGTCACACTCTTTGGGTTCGATAATCGGATGCTCTTCATCGATTGCACGAGCATCACGATGGCGATCGCCGCCATGGGCAGTCCGACCGCCATCGCGAATTCAATCGGAGTGACAGCGAACCATGCGGACCATGTGCGAACGGATTGTGAGTAGAACCCTGCGTGATTTGTCAGGTTCATACGCCACACATGGAACAGGTTGCAGTTCGTCCAATCTTGCCACACTTCGCAGATGATTAAGAATGAAACGGCTGTCACGACGGTTGTTTCCAGTATCCGCCCGAATCTGCCTTTCAAATCCAGCAACCCGAAACCCGCAGCGAACATGGCCAACATCAGGAGCACCGGCACATGCGCCAGGCTCAACAGCAGGCAACCAAACAGAATGAATCCGGAGAGGATTGCAAGCAGCCATCGCTTGATGCGCCGCTGGGTCAGGATCGCAGCGACAACTGCCCATGCCAGCATCATGCCGCTGCAGGCGTAGAGCACATCTGAACGAGGAACGAAAATTCCGAGCGTGGGCACGGTGATCATCAACGCTGCTGCGCGCCATGCGATCCTGGAGTCTGTGAGTCTGCGGGTTAACCCGAATACCGGAATGACGGTCAATGCCGCAATCAGTGTCGAAAGCAGTGACGACAGATGCAATGCCGCGAATTCCGATTTCGACAATGGGCGAGCGATCTGGCTTGCCGCTTCGACTTCGCGGAACATGCGGACTGTTTCGTTGTTCTGAATTGCTTCCGAAAACCGGACGACTGCAGGGCACTCTGCGGTCAGTTTCAATAGCCCGCGATTCACCAGCAACAATCCCGGCGGGTGTGTGCCTTCATGCAGCACATCACCTTTGGCCATGCGTGATTCGTAATCAGCCAGCATCTGTCGCGTTGATGTCACATTGAAAGTCGCTTCAAAGAAATAGCCGGATGCGTACTTGTCATACAAAATCCAGATGGGCCGAAGTTCGCGATGTGGCGATGGTGCTGCCTGTCGCACAGCGTTCAACCACAGAAAACTCAGCCCTGTCAGTCCCAGCAGCAGCAATCTTCGCTGCATGGAACCGCCGCGATCGATCTGCCTCAGGCCTGCGGCACAGAAGGTGACGATAACACTGCCGCAGATCAGCGGCCAGATGAGTCGGTCCAGCGCCTCAGCGACGTCTGTCGGCAACTCATGCCGTGGCCATACCCATTCGCCTGAAACTCCCAGCGGCGGCCATGGTGCCAGCACCAATCCCGCTCCGATCACGGTGGTGAATAGTATGAGGAGACGGCATGGCATCGGAAAACACCTCTTCCACCGGCAACGTACGTACAACTTCCTTGTAGGGTGGGACAAGCGGCGATTAGCCGCGCAGGCCCACCATGCGCCTGCTACAACATTGGTGGGCCGGCACTGGCAGAGTGTTGATTTAATGGGGTCAGACCGTGAGTAAGGGGTCTGACCCCATTAAATCAACAGACCCCTCGCGGGGGCTCGCTGGTACCGCCCTACAGGAACTTCAATGTGTACGCACTTCGACGGCGAATATCGAACACTGAACAAGGAATGTCGAAGGCCAAAGGAAAAGCCCTTCGATGCGTACGCACTTCGAAGGGCTTTTGAGAGAACATATCACAACGAAGTTACGGTTCGATTGGAACAACCTGGTCCTGAATAATCTGACCAGACTTGCCCTGCTCCATAATGAATCGAAGTGATCCGCCGGACGCGCCGCTCGGCTTGCTCGGATTCAGAATATAGTCGGCATCCAGAGCCTTTGTGATGCGTTCCCTGGCCTGAGCCAGGTGAGCTGTCGTGTACGGATCGTGCTTGTCGGCGGAGGCCGCTTGAGCAGCTTCGATCTTCTTGACAATGCCTCGCAACTGTTCCGCCGAAAGACTTGAGATCGCTCGCCCTGCCGCACCGGACGATCCGCCGGGCAAAGTCAGGTCGATCAGACGTTCAACGTGCTCCCGCTGGATATTGCGACGCAAACTGGAAATCAGCGGCTTGCGGGCGGAATATTCGCCTTCAGCTTTGGCATCCAGCTCAGTCCAGATCGAACCAGTGACTGTGCTCAGCATTTCGGGCAGCGTCATGCAATCCTGATCGGCTGGAACACGGGTCTCATTGTCATAGACTCTCTTCAGCGTGGTTGGATTCATCAGGCCGGTCAGCACCGATGCCTGAATGCCCATGATTCGATCATGGATCGGCCATGTTGATTCTTCCATCATCGATGACGAAATGTCCGACCATTTGTCCAGACCCATGGCCGTCGTCAATTCCGGTGTCAGACCGAACGCCTCATCTTTGAAAGCGTTTGTCGTCACGAAATTGAGCGCCTTCCGCTGTTGTTCGACGGGAACAACGACGATCGGATTACGTCCATTCGGATCCCCTTTCTTATCACGATTCACAAACGCTCCGCCGACCCAGCTGGACATCATGGACAGTGATCGCGTCTGAAGTGACAGCACCAGTTCATATCCGTAGCGAATGCGATCCCAGCTGTCACCATCTTTGATAAAGGTTGTCAACAGACGTTCACGGTGGTGTTTTGCCAGTCGGATCTGTTCTTCTGCAAAATCCAGCGGATCTTTTGAGAAGTCATATCGGCGTGCCAGCGGGTCAGGGCCTCCGGTGTCTTCATCGGTCGCGAAGGCAAGTTGCGGTTCGGCGACTCGAGCCAATACGGGTTTCAGGTCACCGAATGTGTAGCCGTATTCGATGGCCCACATGTCGTACGGACCAACTCCATTCATGCAGTAATCACCCTGAATCGCTCCGGAATCCAGACGGATGTTCGCACCGATATAGTCCATGACCGATCCGGCCAGCTGCTGCTTACCCTTAACGGCATCGCTGTTGATTTCTGCCAGCGTGTGAACACTCGATGCCTTGAAATTGTGTCGCAGACCCAGCGTGTGTCCCACTTCGTGTGCCACCAGATGAGCCACCAGCGGTCCTACGAACGATTCCGGCATTCCATCCAGCATCTGCTCCTTAGGCTCTTCTTTTTTCTTTTCTTCCTTTTTCTCCTCTGGCTTGTCTTCGGCCTTTACGACATCATCAGACGCATCGGCCTGCAGCATGTCGAACGTCATGCGCATCACGGCCAGATCGAAGGAGATTCCATCGGCGGCAAGGCACATCCCATTGACCTGGCTGGATCGTCCGACGAGTCCATCGAATTCGTCATCACCCAGCATGCGGGCATCGACATTGGACATCGGATGGCCAGCATAAGGCAGCTCGGATTGCAGTGCGATCTCCCGCGAAATTGACTTCCGCATCGAAGGTGGAGCCATGCGAATGCGAGGATCCCAGTCAGGATGATCGGCAAGCCATGCCAAGGTATCAGGTCCATAGCCTTCCATCGCAACAGTTGGCAGTGATTCCGTAAACTGCTTCTGATAATGTCGAATCCAGCCGTCTGTCAGGACAATGTCGGCATCCAGAATCTGCCCTGTGAGCGGATGCACGCGGCTTGGACCGATTGCCGTTCCAATATCATTGTTCAGCCATCGTACGAAATTGTAATTGACGTCTTCCGGATCCTTATCCATGTGAGCGCCGGAGGCGGCGTCCTGGTAGTAAACTTCGATGGCGTCGGAAATGCCGACCTTTTCATAGGCTTTGTTCCAGGAGAGGATGCCTTCACGCACCCAGCGACGGTAACGCACGGGAGTTGTGTGTTCGATGAAGAACACAATCGGGTTCTTCGGTGGACTCAACTGCAGCTTCGGATCTGCTTTTTCCAGATGCCAGCGATTGATATAACGAATGTGGGTTTCACGGTCGTCGTACTTCGCCAGATCTGTATATGTTGTCGTGAAGTATCCGATGCGGCTGTCCGCGACGCGGGGCGTGTAACCAGTGCTGTCCGGAATGTCACTGATGGAATAGTGCAGAACCTTGAGGACTCCCGAGTTGTCAGGCACTTCAAACGCGATCTCGACGTTGTTTTCGAAGGCCTTCGCGGTGTGAATTGAGTACACACCACTGCGAGTCAAACCATAATTGACCGCCGCCGGTGAGAAACTCAGCGACGGATTGTTCACAAGCATCGCATCGACATCGATCACAGGGCCACCGCCTGGTCCCATCGTGACGATCGGAACTTCCATCAACACTCGATCGGTGAACAGGCGCTTGACAGACGACTCTGCTTCTTTGTCGCCAGCGGCGCGATACTCGATCATGGGAGTCAACAACGCCAGATGCTTGTCGTACTGCCTCCAGTACACGTACACGTCGCCTGCCTGGAGCCCGGCGTACTCGTCGCCGCTCGCCACTGTCGTGGCAATAAAGTATTTCTTCTGCGCAAATCCTCGGGGCAGTTCAGCGAACATCTGACCATCTTTTTGCCGCGTCCACAGCGTGTACATCGGCTTGATGTTCGCTTTCGTGATGACTTTTTCGTAGCCCTCAAGGACCTTTTCTGACGGCGGATAGTCGGGCTTCG
>JAYSPO010001481.1:0-4833 GCA_043722015.1 Candidatus Kuenenia sp.
TGAATTGCGTGTGTCCAAAGTGTTTGTGAATTTTGCCACACCGGCAGATGCTTCAATGTCAGTGTCAGACATGCGGCAAGTGTCGCGACAACGACCATGCCTCGCAGGCTGCTGCCGATGATCTGTACGAGTCTGTTAGATTCTGATTCGGCAAATGTCACGATGCGATGCACAGCACCAGCGGCCATCGCGAAGATGACGATGCAAGGCAGATACAGATAACGATCATTCATCAAAGTTGTGATGCGGAAGAAATTGAGCACTGGAAAGAGCAACAGCAGAAAGCTCAGGGAACCCAGAATCCACAGAGGCTGCGATTTGCGAATTCGCCAAAGTGCATAGCCCACAGCCGCCCAGGCGACACTGCAGATCAGAACTTTCAGACCGATGCCGCTTGTCTGCGGATCGTACATCACGCACAGATCTGTCGGACAAAACAGCATCGCAACGTACTGCCACAGAAGCGTGACATCGATCGCTATGATGTGCAGCAGACTGAAGTCCATATGACCACGCACGCCGCCCAGAACTGTATTCTGGGCGCCGGCCGTATAAAACAGCAACAGCAGTGTGAGCAATCCCGGAATGACCTGACGGGCGATCGCAGGGGCTGTTTTCTCGCGGCGGATCAGCACATCATACAACAGCACGATCGGCGGAAAGACAATGGCCAACGCCTTCGAAAGCAGTGCTGCGATCAGGAGCCCGATATACCAGGCATCCTGTCTGGCAGTCACCTCAGGACGCAGTCGTACGATCGCGGCCCACAGCATGAACGCACTGCACAGCAGTCCCTTGCGAGATGAAATCCAGACGACGCTTTCAATCTGAACGGGATGCACCAGAAACAGAGCGGCCGTCAGCCAGGCGACAAACAGGTACCCGGTCAGCCGCTTCAAAAGCAAAAAGACAAGAACTCCGTTCAGAAGATGCAGCAACACGTTGGTCGCATGATAACCGCTGGGACCGTCACCCCAGATTGTATGATCGATCAGAAACGACAGAATTGTCAGTGGTGCATAATTGCGAGTTACTGTTTCCGTCGCCACGCCCCACAAATTGGAAGGCGACCAGCTCCTGATCAACTCGTTCTGCTGCACGTACGAAACGTCGTCCCAGTTGACGAAGTCGAATGCCACTGACTGCCAGAACGTGACAAGCCCAAGTACGACCAGAGCGGCACTCAGGAAAACCGTTTGATGACGTTTCAACAATTCAGACATGAGGTGACTGCCCTGATGATGACTTCTCAGACGCCGGGATGGCTGACAACCAATTCCGCTGTCGCCTGCGGCTTGCCGTTAAACGAACAACGCCTCTCATGCACCCTGGCATGCGGAGCAGTACGCACGTTGACTTTCTGCCACATCGGCGAAAATCGGTACATGCCGAAGCTCCGGTGATCGATACGATCGTCATGCCTGTTGCAGACTGAACCACTTTTGATGTGCGACGGCGCTGATCGTCCGGCGTGGAGGTGTCTCCAGCGTGAATCTGCGACAGGAATGCAGATTTTTCCGACAGGTTGAGTTTCGGAAGCTAGGCTTTGGAAAAGCGGCTCGGCAGGAGCATCTCCCTCCCACATTTAGACCTGTCGCAGCTTTGCTGACGACTGAAAACTGGCAACTGACGACTCATGGAGCCTCGCCCTCCCGGCTTGAGACCGTTCTCAACAGGAATGGGCGCGGGCCCCTTTTTCAAATCAACGCCATCACCTGGCAAACTCAACTGGCGAGAATCACGACGATGGCAGACCGGCAACCTGGCAAAAGCGGTTCAGTGCTGTTCGCAGTCACGATTTTTACGAGTGCGTTCCTGCTGTTTCAGGTGCAGCCGCTGCTGGCGAAATTCATTCTGCCCTGGTTCGGCGGCACACCAGCCGTCTGGACAATGTGCATGCTGGTCTTTCAGATGCTGTTATTCGGCGGATATGCCTATGCGCATCTGCTGTCCTCCATCAAAAGTATCCCACACCAGGCCTGCATTCATGCCGCATTGTTGGCGATCGCCGCGTTGACGCTCCCGATCGTCCCGGGTGCTGAATGGAAACCGGTCGGCGACGAAGCTCCTGGCCTGAGGATTACGTTGCTGCTGCTGGCCACTGTCGGCGTGCCCTATTTTCTGCTCTCCTCCACAGGACCGTTGCTGCAAAAATGGTTCAGCACGGCTTGTCCGGGAACATCGCCGTATCGACTGTATGCTCTGTCCAACACAGGATCGTTGCTGGCACTGGTCTCCTATCCGTTTGCCTTTGAACCCGTCTTTTCTTCGACCGCCCAGGCGTGGCTGTGGTCGGTGCTGTTTCTGGTGTTCGCTCTGTCGTGCCTGATGTGCGGCTGGAAAACAGCAACCGCGGCACCCGTTGTCGCATCTTCTGCCGAAGCATCCCCGGCATCACTGATCGATTGCAATGGGGAACTGCCGCGAGCCCGCTGGTTCATGTTGTCTATGCTGCCATCCATCATGCTCCTGGCGACCACGAACGAAGTCTGTATGGACATCGCGGTCGTTCCGTTCCTGTGGATCATTCCTTTGACGTTGTATCTGCTGAGCTTCATCCTGACGTTCGAATCGGATCGGTTTTATCGTCGTCGCCCGATGACTACGATCACGGCCGTCAGCCTGATTTCGACGATGATCATGCTTTCTAAAGGCTGCCCGTTTGGTGTTGTCGTGCAGATTATTCTGTTCTTCGTCAATCTGTTCGCGGTCTGCATGTTGTGTCACGGTGAACTCGTCCGGCTCAAGCCCAGTCCCAAACACCTCACCTCGTTCTATTTGACGATGTCAGCTGGCGGAGCGGCCGGCGGTCTGGCGGTTGGTTTGTTGGCACCACTCGTGTTCAACGGTTACTTTGAACTTCCCCTGGCGATCCTGGCCTGCCTGCTGGTCTGCATCGGAACGTATCTGCGGGACGACAAGCAGTTTCAGTTGCGGGTTCCTCAGGCAACAACGCTGAAATTCGGCACCACCCTGGTGAGTCTGTTCTTCGTGTATTTTGCCTTTTTCGCGCAGCATTCAGACAACGTGAAAGACGTGGAACGAAACTTCTACGGTGTGCTGCGTGTGGAAGATGATGTGCTGGAATCTCCCGTGCGACCGATGCGCGATATGGTCCATGGCCGCGTCGTGCACGGGCGACAGTTTACCGACGAGCAGGGTCGTCGCGAACCATCAACTTACTATTCGCATTCTTCCGGCATCGGCAAAGCACTGCTGGCAAGCGACGAAAACAAGCCGCGACGAATCGGTGTTGTGGGACTGGGTGCCGGCACCCTCGCTGTTTACGGGCGCGCCGGCGATGCGATGCGATTTTACGAGATTAATCCGGATGTGATTTCGCTGGCACGAAAACACTTCACGTTTCTTGACGATTCGAAAGCAACGATCGATGTCGTTCCCGGCGATGCACGTCTTGTTCTGGAACGCGAACCGAATCAGCAATTCGATGTCCTGGTCCTGGATGCCTTCTCCGGTGATGCAATCCCCGTGCATTTGCTCACGTCAGAAGCGATGCAGATTTACACCCGACATTTGAGCGACAACGGAATCCTGGCGGTGCATATTTCTAATTCGTACTTCGACCTTGAACCCGTCGTACGTGCATTGGCTGAAGATTCTGGTCTCGATGCCCGAGTGCAGACGTGTGATCGCGGAGCAGATGCCGGTGTCGCATTTGATTCCGTCTGGATGCTGCTTTCGCATGATGTGCATTCGCTGGACGTGGTCTGCGGTCCCGATACTTCAGAAGCACCACACCGGGTTGTCTACTGGACCGACGATCGCAATAATCTGCTGAATGTCCTGCGATAAGCTGCATGGTTTGCAGCCTCAGTTCAAAATCGTTTCCCTCAACCTGCTGCCCACGCTAACATATCCCGTGTTGGTACAGAAGCACTGATGTGCAAGTAGTTTGGTAAAACTCGTTTAACGGCAAGCCGAAGGCGCGAGTGTTTTGTTTGAATCGCTGACGCCTTCGGCTTGCCGTTAAACGAAAACACTTCTCCATCAGTGCTTATGACACTCAAACCGTGTCCGCAGATTTTCGGAGAGACCATGATGAACCGTATATTCCACGCTTGCCTGTTCTCAGCGATCTTCGCGACATTCGCTTTGACGCTTTCCCCTGTTCACGCGGCTGACGAAAAGAAGCCTGCGGCAGACAATCTGAAAGCTGCAACAAAAGCTGACGACGCGCCTCCCAAAGGAGCCGCCGCTGACAAGGACGGCTGGAAATCGCTCTTCAACGGCAAAGATCTGGAAGGCTGGAAAGTCACCAACTTCGGCGGCGAAGGCGAAGTCTACCTCGAGGAAGGAGCCGTTGTGATTTCGCAGGGATCAGACCTGTCGGGAATTCACACGGAACAGGAACTGCCAAAATCCAACTACGAAGTGCAGTTTGAAGCTCAGCGGGCAGCGGGTAGCGACTTCTTTGCGGGTCTCACATTTCCGGTCAAGGACAGCTATTGTTCACTCATTGTCGGTGGCTGGGGAGGCGGCGTTTGCGGGCTGTCAAGTTTAAGCGGCATGGATGCGTCCGAGAACGAGACCACCAGCTACGGTGACTTCAAAAAAGGCCAGTGGTACAAGATTCGGCTGGTCGTCACCGACGACCACATCAGCGCATGGATAGACGACAAACAGATCGTCGATGTCGATACCACCGGCCAGCGAATCAGCACGCGCTTTGAAGTCGATCGCTCCAAACCGTTCGGATTCGCCACATGGCAAACCACCGCGAAACTCCGCAACGTCAAGCTGCGACCGCTGCCAAAGTCGGAAGAGAAACCGGCTGAGAAAGATGCAGTGAAGTAACGGAAGATCGACGCGTAC
>JAYSPO010001482.1:0-6419 GCA_043722015.1 Candidatus Kuenenia sp.
CGAAGCGATTTGGCGACGCGAGTTGCCTGGTAATCCGCCGGAGTTCGTGGCCGAATCAGCCTTGAAGGCGACTCAGATTTTGATGGGAGTCTGCCGATCTGTTGTTCATCGGGAAATCAGCATTGAACAGACCAAACAAACGATTCACCAGGCTTGTCTGACCGACGACAACACTCCGTCGCTCCATTACAGTGTGGATCTGGTCCTGAGGTTTCTTCCGCAGGTGGCCGAACGGGCTCGAAGGATTTCAGAATCCGATTCGTTGTTGGATCTGCTGAACACCCTGGGACGACGATGGCCGCTATCGAGCGTTGGGATGAAGGGATGTCTTCCAGATCAGCTACCGACGGCGTTGGTCAATTCATAGACCAGTAAATAAATGAACCTGCATTTCCCAGTGGGAACACTTCACTCGACGCCATGATTGGGCAGGTTTCTCGGGAACTCAAAAAGTTGAGGTCAAAAGTCAAGCAGGACCGGCTCGCCATCGGCAATCGCTCCCAGTAGAGTGTAAACCCTTTGATCAATGTTTTCAGACAAAGACCGAACAGCACCGTCACCGAAGGCAAACTGGCTGATGCCTGGATGAAGGCTGAGCGCACAGGCGTTGCCTTGCGCCGTAGCCCAAAATTGACCAGAGAACGAATCGACACAGTTGATCCTGAAATGTGTATCGATGAAATTGCTGTCATGTGGGAATCCGTAAGCTGCAATCCAGATGGGAAATTGCGTCCCTGACCTGCCAGGATATGAATGTTCTCCGATCGCCAGGGTATTTGATAATCCATCTGTCACGTCGGCCATCGACCGAACTGGAGTTGTGAAGTTATTGAGCAATGGAAACATCCCAAATGCGCCACTCGGACCGGCCACGGCTACGTAGTCGGCATTCGCGTATCCCCGAACCGCTGCCGGGAGCTTTCCTCCCCCGGTTGCTGCTGAGTCGATTGCATGCAAACTCATGGTAGATGAAGGGCATCGCATTATGGGAAGTACGACCAATCCTTCGGGAATCAGAGTCCCGTATTGCGCGTAGAAAGACGTCAGTAATGATCTGGTGTCTCGTGTCTTTAGCGCTGCTGCAATCGATGCTTGCTCAAGAAATGGCAGCAATTGAGCGTTGAAACGCAGGCCTTCCACGTTCCATGTACGCGCCCTGGACGGTATGACGGCCATGGGCAAACTTCGGTAAACGGATTCGTATTGATGCACAGCCAACGCCAGTTGTCTCAGATTATTCCTGCACGCACTCTTCCGTGCCGATTCCCTGGCGCTTTGCAGAGCGGGTGCGAGCAGAGAAATTAGCAACCCTATGATCGACAAGGTCACGATAAGTTCCACAACCGTGTAGCCGCGCCGACTGACTTGAAGCGCTTTGTGAGATTTCATTAGAACCCAACCAAAAATCCGATCGTCTTAATCAAATAACGGTGTTGTTCCTGGACACCTTGTTATACTAGGCGGGGCCGGAAATGAGTCTGGCGAGCGGAGCGTCGTCAGCCCTCCGGTATCCCGTTTTTGTACCGGCAAGCTGACCCATGCCGCTCGCCAATTCTCTCACTCTTGACCGCGCGGAGTATAGTAGCGCTTTCGATACGTCCCGGCGTCCGTGTTCAAGACTAAGCATCCACCCACGCTGCGGCGCAGAGTCATTCCATCGTCCCTCCGCCGACAGTGCGGCGTATTTGCAACTCGGTCTCAATCCTACGGCATTGGTGGCTGAGGCTGACCAACACATTCGCCAGGATCTCCTGGATTCTGGGTGCTGTGGCAGCAATTTCCTGGAGCATCTTCAATCTCCGCTCCAAACCAAATACAGCCGGCAAGATTCACACTCGGCAGTAATAGACCACGGTCGCAAGAAGCAGCACAAACGGGGTTTGTCAATCGGTACGACGTGTGAACCACGATTTGTCCTTGCGGATCATCGTTATTGCCAGCGCTGATTTCCCAAACCGCAACGCATGGCACGAATTGTTGGTGGACTCGCTAAAATTTTTTTTCGCCTGCGGTCGGATCCTCGAACGGGTCGCCAGGCACGAACTGACGAAGCCAATATGCATTAGCACAGCCCAATTCGCAGCCTGCCTCCTCCGGGGGATTGACTTGGGCGTCGCCCTGAGAAATGAGTAAGACGCAGCCGATAGCTGCCATTGCACTCCGCCTGAAAAACCTGTTCATGCGATTCAATCTTTCGAGAAATGAGATTAAGGGCGTCTCCGTGTTTTTTGAATGAACACTACCAAGAGGAACCCCATAAACCCTAGCCCAGTCCAGTATCCCCAATGCATAGCATGTTTGCTCGTTGATCTTGCAGAATCCCTGGCATTTGCCCCCGGAGCGGATGAAGCTGGCACATGTGCCATTGCCTCATCGGTAACTTCGAGACCCGTTGGAAATTCGAGAACAAATTCCTTGTCGCTGAGAGCGCATTCGAGCTGCAAATGCGTAAGGGTTGCAATCGTTGGTCGGGTTCCCCAGTTCCCATTACGAAATCTTTGGGACATCCAAACCAAGGGCCGAATTTCTCCGCGCATACGCGCCTCAGAGTCGAGTTGCACACTACACTCTTCAAACTCGCTCAGTGACTGTTCGGGTGAAGGCATGGGGCCATGGCGTGAGGCCACAGGCAGATAGTCAAGCGCAGCATCGAGATACAATGCTTTAAATTGTTGGCCCGGATTCGATTGCAGCAGGACAACTTGGCTCCCGTCACTGCTCTGAAACCTGGGGTCCTTGGATACGATCCAATTGTCGAACTGTGAAAGTGTGAGTTCGTCGATCATTCCGCGGAACCAGAAGAGAAACAGACCCCTTCGATCTAACCCAGTGAATGCCAGCATCCCGGGTCTATTCACATATGCACTGCCTCTAATGGTTGGCAGTGTATTCTGCAGCAGCTTTCTCCAACCGTCAACCGGAGAAAATGTTTCGGCCAGAATGCTGGTTTGCCAACTCATCGAGCCCCGCGGGCCACCGTCGATGTCGTAGTAACGATAAGTTCGTTCGAATCTCAGAGAGTCTCCCGAGAGATTCAGCGATTCATGATGCGGAGTTGGCTCTGGATCGACCGGAGCAGCTGCATCTTGAAAACCGAACGCCCCTTCAACCGTCCAACTTGCTGTCAATTTTTGTGTGTTTGCCTGACGTAATTGCCATGCCATGCGAATGTCCTGCAGGAGCGTTGCCTCCTGCGCACGGGCCGTGCGAATCGCTCCGGATAATTGCAGCAGCACAACTATCGCCAGCATCAAGTAAGATGTCTTCATTGAGTCACTTGCCTCCTTGGGAGAACGGACATTGTCACTGGCACGCGCAGGATAAACTTTTTCCCGTACTGCGGCGACGTTCCGCGGACCGTTGCTGTGCCGAATTGGGTTGAAGTGGCGACGTTGGCTGCCGAGCGTACGGTTGCCATTGATTTCCGTGTGCTCTCGGAATAGCTGATCGGATCTACCGCCGAGAAACTCGGAGCTTCCATTGTCAGCCCTTCAATCCTCAATCCGGTTGTACTCCATACCTGGAATTCAGTTCCTGTCATCTTGTCCGTTCCCGGATCGCTGACAAGAATCAAGGTCCTCGGTGCAAATTGAATATCCGTATCGACAACTCCCACGCATGTTCACCGAACATCAACAGCTTCGCTGCCGACAACCATCGCCTTCACAGCCACTTGGCACGAAAGGTGTCCGATGCTGGTGATCGGTTCCAGATGTATCTGAAATTCGATTTGTCGATGACCATCTATCACCGTGTCTCTTTGATTAGCGATGCTTCCAACTGCGGGTGGAAGCGACAATTCAACTTCTTGAACTTCAGGCGCGACCAACAGAACCTGATTCTTTGACATGGCAGGTTCGCCAAATCGAAGGCTCTGGCCAAAATCGATCGTTGCGGCAGTCGGCGTAGCAGCATCGTAGGCGATTGCCGTGAGTCGAAAATCTGATCTTTGAGCCCCTGACCGAAGCGTGAGCGATACCTCAAACGGCTTCGTGCCAGTGCCTTTGTGCTGATGAGCCGAAATATCAATCGAGACTGTTTGGCTTTGTCCGGGTGCCAGCGTAAATTCGAACGGGGCGACTTGAGTGCATCCACAGGACGCAACAATTGCGTCAACTCGCACCTCTCTTTCTGTAGGATTTGTGAATACAACCGTGCGGTGGGTATGCGCATGCGTTGGGATCCGCCCCAGATTCAGACTCTCGTTTGAAATCGTTAGACGCAGTTGATTCGCCAATGTTTCGGTTTCTCCGGAAATGGCACCCTGTGACGATACGGATGATACGGCGGTCGAAACCGCAGCCCGGTAAAAACTGTATCCCACGCCAGTTAACAGGGCGATCACTACGAATTCACATGCGTAAGAGCTTGGGAGCTTGGGAGCTTGGGAGAGAATTGTCGAGCATCGGCGGCTTCCACAGAAACTGAATTACTGGGGCACGAACGACTGACTACCGCTGCATATTGCCCAGCGTTTTTTTTGAACGTCAAGGCACACTGGATTGTTTTTCAGAAGTATTATGCAAAGCGTGCGTCTCAACGCGAGAATGAACTCAAGTGGCACTTGGACCGGTGGCACAACGATTCCCGATCAGGCCTTGCGATGCCACGCTGCTCGGCGATCTCAACGCGACCGCGGCGGCGCTGGAAGGCGGTAGCCTTCATCGCGATGCTGCAGCGATTTATCAGAAGCATCTCAACAATCCGCTCAAGGCGGCTGAGTGCCTCCGAAACGGTGGTTTTTGGGAAGATGCTCTTGTGATTTATCGTGATCTTGGCCACTGGATTGAGGCAGGTGAGTTGTACCTGAGACTCTCCCCTTGACAGGGGCGAGGAGGATGCGGTCAATTACTTCTCGAACGGTCCTCAGCGATTGATGCCGACGTAGAAGCTGAAGATGCGTTTCTGGTCGTCGTCCTGTGCAAGAATCGGAAAGGCGAAGTCGAACGCGAGCGGAACGGGGCCCATTGCAGGAATGACGACGCGAAACCCGAAACCTACGCTGGTTCGGAACTTGCTGAGTGAAACACTGTCATCCACGGTACCGAAGTCTGAAAAGGCAACGACGTTAATCATGTCGTCGGCAGTGACGGGAATTCGGTATTCAACCGTGCCGAGTGCCTGAAATATACCGCCGGTGGTGAACCCGCTTTCGCGTGGTGTCACGCCACGATAGGCAAATCCGCGAAACGACTGAAATCCGCCTGCGAAGTAGCGTTCAAAGGTAGGTGTACCGTTGCCGCTGACGCCAAGGTTCCCGGCCACTGTCAGGACATGGCGTCCGGTTCCGTCAGGTCGATTGTACATCGTGAAGTACTGCCGTGCATCCACGTCAACCTTAGGGAATGTGAATTCGCCAAACGCCTGTTCGTAACCGCCGTCCACGTAATGACCTTCTGTCGGCATCATCGAAGAATCTCGCGTGTCATGGGTCACTGAAGTCCGCAGAGTGGATAGGAAATTGCTTCCGATATATGGTTGTACGCTGGCAGGCGCCGTCGGATGCGGATTATGCATCTCGACGTCTTCAAGACGCAACGCCAGTGAGCCCGACCATTCCGGGGTAAACTGTTTTCCAAGCGAAACGCGACCGCCGTATCGATCTTCAGTCCAGTTCGGATAGAAACGATTGAAGTAGAAGCCACTCACGCCGAAGCTGTAGTCGGTGTACAGAAAATACGGATCAGTCCAGCTGACGGCATACCGACTGACTTGATTACCAGGTGCTGCCTCGATCCGAAAACGCTGTCCGCCGCCGCGCCAGGCTCGGCCTTCGATAATGTCGGAGAGGGTTCTTGGCGGACGAAGGATGTCGAAGTTCGATTCGTCCCACACGAACGATCCGACCAATCCCGAGTTACTGTTAACACCGGCACCAAACATCAATCGTCCCGTGCGACCTTCAGCCGCGTTGACGTTGATGTCCAGCCAGCCAGGCTGTATTTGGCGGAACTGGCCATCGTACGGGCCCCCGTCGAGCTTCGAGTCTGTCTGATCGAGACTCTGGGCGCGCACGACTGGTTCTTCTGCACTGGAATCCTGCGATGTCTCGAATGCAGCAGGTTCAAATGAAAAGAATCGTGACGGCGTGACGGTACGAAATCCCATCAGGTCCGATTCATAGACGGGATGGGCAACATCATGATCAGAATCAGCCGGTGGTGTGGCGGCTGGTTGAACTTCACGTTGATACCGCGGTCGAGTTGGTTTGGTCGGTAGTTTTTCCGCGTCATCTGACTGCACACCTTTGTCCCCGGCAATTGCCGTGTTTGTTGCCTGGCGAGTCGATCGCGAACGTGCGCGATTGATAATTTTGGGGTCTGCCAGATCACCCGGCTGAATCTGCAATCGCTGATACAGCGGTCGAACCGGCGCACCGGCATTTGCCGTGTCCGATTCATCGCGGCGAGTCAGCCAGT
>JAYSPO010001483.1:0-3324 GCA_043722015.1 Candidatus Kuenenia sp.
TGTTGGCTTGAAAGAGCACGGCGGCGGTTCCAATTCGGGATAACGCCGCCCCTGCAAATTCAACTTCCTCTACGCTCGGCCACCTACAAGTTTCTTGCCGTTGGGCTTGCCTTTGCCACTTGTGGCTGCTCGTCGAGCGTCGTGGCCGATCTCTTCAAGCATTCGAAGCGCTGCGTCTTCGGAGCTGTCTGCATGTCCTCGGCCAGCACCCAGTTCCTGGAGCTCCGTCGCCATGCGAGACATTTCACTGGCCGCCTGCTGACAGTTCGTGGCACCCTGAGACGTGCTCTGAGCAGCCATTGCCACCGACGTGATGTTCTGAGCAATTTCATCTGTGCCTTTCGCAGCTTCCGCCACGTTGCGGCTCATCTCATGGGCGGTTGCCGTTTGTTCTTCAACAGCACTGGCAATCGTATTGGAGATGTCGTTGATCTGGGCGATCACTTCACCAATCTTTCGGATGGAGTCCACTGCTCCGTGAGTATCCCCCTGGATCGCTTCGATCTTGCGGCTGATGTCCTCCGTCGCTTTGGCGGTTTCTTTAGCCAGCTCCTTCACTTCGTTCGCAACAACGGCGAAGCCTTTTCCGGCTTCACCGGCCCGAGCAGCTTCGATCGTGGCGTTGAGGGCCAGCAGATTTGTCTGTTCGGCAATTGAAGTGATGACTTTAATGACCTTACCAATTTCGAGGCTGCTGTCGCTCAGTTTTCCTATTGTAGCATTCGCGGTCGCTGCGACTGTGACTGCTCCCTGCGATACACGAGCTGCGTCGCTGGCATTCTTTGCGATTTCACGGATTGCCGCGTTCATTTCTTCGACACCCGTGGCCACGGTCTGCACGTTCTTGCTGACCTGTTCAGACGCGGCAGAGACAACACTGGCCTGAGCCGACGTTTCTTCCGCATTCGACGCCATTTGAGAACTGACCGCAGTGAGTTCCTCGGCCGACGAACTTAGTGTGGCAGAGTTCTGGTTGACCAGATCGAGGATCAGTGCCATTTCGTTTCGCGAATTCACCTGGCTTGTGATGTCGGTGGCGTACTTGACGACTTTCAGCAGTTTGCCATTCGCGTCGGTGATTGGACTATAGATACCCTGAATGAACATTAGTTTTCCGCCTTTGCCGACTCTCCGGTACTCGGCGGAAAGGCATTCACCGCGATTCAAACGAGCCCAGAACTCGCGGTACTCCGTCGAATTCTTCAGGTTCTCTTCAACAAACATGTTGTGGTGTTTGCCACTGACCTCGTCCAGCGAGTAACCAAACATGTTCAGAAAATTGTCATTCGCACTTATAACCGTGCCGTCCATCTGAAATTCGATGATTGCCTGCGACCTGCTGATCGCCTGCATCCTGGCATCGGCTTCAACCATCTGGCGACGCTGTTCGCCAACCTGCCTCCAGTCGACTTTCCGGGCATTAACTGCCGAACTGATTCCATCGAGTGCCAGATTCAGCGAAGTACCCATGCGGCCGAGTTCGTCGTCGCCTTGAATCGTCAGCCGCGTCGAAAGGTCACCTTGGGCCATCGCTTCAATCGCTGCCGCCGTCTGCTGGACAGGCTTTGCGATCCCGATGGCGAGCCAGATTCCGATGACCGTCAGAACGACCGCCGTCGCAAGGCCAATCGCGCCGACAAAGTTGCGGATTGAAGTCGCGGCGATGACGGCTTGTGAAGAATTGAGGCGTGCGAGTACGACCCAGCCGAAACCTGGAAACGTTCCGTAACCTTTTTGCTGGGTATAGCCGTTGATCTGCACCACGTTCTTCCGGGTATGCTCTTCCTGGACGAAGCCGGTTTGACCTTCTGAACCCAGTTTGGCGGCCTGAAGTCCTTTTTCGACAAGATTGAGCTGCAGAACCACTTTGGGATCCATGTCCCGCAGAATCAGGCCGTTTCTGTCAAGAATCTGTGCTTCGAAGTCCAGTCCGGTGGTCTGAATTTCTGCTTCCAATGCTAATGAGATTTCACCAGCTGTTCGATCGAGTGAAGTGCGGTTCGACCACACGCCGACGATCTTTCCTTCCGGATCGCGGATCGGGGCGGAAAAGTTGATCGTCAGTCCCTCGTTGTGGCAGATCTCGGCAGTTTCGCGGTCTTCCTGGACGTCGCTGACAAACGTCTTGCCAGACACAATCCGGCCACTGACGCAGCTTTCAAACCACTCCTGTCCCCTGACACTCCGCCCGATCAGGCTGCCGGTGTCGAGAGGTTTCCCATTATAACTCACGGTGTTGGAAGCAACGATCTTTCCTTCAGGATCGGCGACCATCATCAGGTCATAACAGCCGTAAGCGACCATGTAGAAGTTGGCGGCCTGAGTCATGGCTTCAGGTGTGCCATGAGCCATCGGATTGAAAGCAAACGCCTGCACGTCGCCGTATCGCTCAAACAGATTGCGGTCTATCTTGTCCGACAAGTTGACTGCCGTAGACCGCATTCGTTGGCCGGACAGGTTGAGTGACGCATTATATGCAGTGTAATAGGACAGCACTCCGACCATCACCATCGGGACCAGGCCCAGCACGAGGAATGAGAGTAAGAGTTTTGTTTTCAAGCTCTTTGGCTGATACCATGAGGATTCTGGAGCAGTCGGCGAAGTCATTGGAAGTCATTCCTGTGAAATTAGAAAAGGTCGCGAGTGGGTTTTGGGTTTAAAAATCAGGCCTGCCACGAGGGCTGACTGGTCTTTCTGGCGAGCGGCTGGGCGTCAGCCCTCCGTGTCGATTCTCTCAGGTGTTTCCACGGAGGGCTGACGCCAAACCGCTCACCTGTTTTACGGCTTACTAACTGGCAATGCGTCCGTTCGGGGACGACCGTGAATCGCACTCTGCCAGGGCTCGCTTGGTATCCAGCACCAGAAGGAGTCGATCAGACAACTTGTAAGCTCCCTGGATCAGTCCGCGAACACTGGCTCGAACCGTCGCAGGTGGCAATTCGAACAACTCATCATCCACTTCGATCACATCACCGATGCGATCAACCAGAAGGCTGACGGCGTTGCTTCCATCACGCACGATGACATTCATAGGCAGTTCCTGCGGATCACGCAGCGACATGCCAAGCCAGCATCGAAGGTCGATCGCCGTGACGATTTGTCCTCGAAGATTGATCAGGCCGCGGATCGCGACCGGTGCGAGGGGCACACGAGTCATCTCCTGATATCGAATGACTTCCTGAACCTGCTGCACGTTGATGCCCAGGAACAGGTCGTCTGCGTAGAACGTACAGAGTTGATGTTTGGTTGCGGTCATAGGTTTTCAGTTTTCAGTTTGTGAGCGGCACGGCGCTAGCGGGGTGTTGATTTAATCGTTTAACGGCA
>JAYSPO010001484.1:0-2150 GCA_043722015.1 Candidatus Kuenenia sp.
CGCTGGCACGGTAGAATTCCTGGTGGATGTCGATGCTGAGAAGTTCTACTTCATTGAAGTGAACCCTCGCATTCAGGTCGAGCACACGGTGACCGAAGAGGTCACCAATATTGATATCGTCAAGTCACAGATTCTGGTCGCTCAGGGAATGAAACTGGCAGACGACGACATCGGCCTTGGCGATCAGTCGAACGTGCAGGTCAACGGGTTTTCGGTGCAGTGTCGAGTCACCACGGAAGATCCGGCCAACAATTTCATGCCGGATTATGGTCGCGTGACTCACTACCGTTCGTCCGGCGGCATGGGAATTCGTCTGGACGCCGGCAGCGCGTTTTCGGGCGCGGTCGTGAATCCGTTTTACGATTCGCTGTTGACCAAAGTGACGACTCGCGGTCGCAGGTTTGTTGACGCCGTGCATCGCATGGAACGAACGCTGCGGGAATTCCGCATTCGTGGCGTGAAAACCAACATCCCGTTCCTCAGCAAAGTCGTGGCGCATCCGACGTTTATCAACGGCGACTGTACGACACGCTTTATTGATGAAACCCCCGAACTGTTTCTATTCGATCATCGCAAGAACCGAGCGACAAAACTGCTGTCATACCTTGCAGAAACGATCGTCAATGGCAACAGTCTTGTGAAGGGTCGTCCCAAATCGCTCCGCCGCGAACCGGCGATATCACCCAGCGTGCCGCGGGGTGTTGAGCCGCCAAAGGGAACACGGGACAAGCTGAAGGAACTCGGCGCAGCCGGATTCGCGAAGTGGGTTTTGCAGCAGAAAAAACTGCTGATTACAGATACGACGTTTCGGGACGCTCATCAGTCGCTGCTGGCGACGCGGATGAGAACGTTTGATCTGCTGGCGGTCTCAGATGCGTACGCTCATTATTGTTCCGAAATGTTCAGTCTGGAAATGTGGGGCGGTGCAACATTTGACACATCGATGCGATTCCTGAAGGAATGCCCGTGGCAGCGACTCGTGCAGATGCGCGAAAAAGTGCCCAACATTCTGTTCCAGATGCTGCTGCGATCATCCAACGCGGTCGGCTATACGAACTATCCGGACAACATCGTGAAGGTGTTTGTGAAGGAAGCGGCCGATGCCGGGATTGACGTCTTCCGAGTCTTCGACTGCCTGAACTGGCTGCCGAACATGAAAGTGGCGATGGATGCGATCGTCAGTACGGGTGCTATCTGCGAAGCGGCGATCTGTTACACAGGCGACATTACGAATCCTAAACGTACAAAATATGACCTGAAGTATTACGTCGATCTGGCGAAGCAACTGGAAAAAATGGGCGCGCATTTCCTTGCGATCAAGGACATGGCAGGGCTGTGCAAACCGGCGGCTGCGTCTCAGTTGATTTACGCCCTGAAACAGGAAATCGGCATTCCGATTCATTTCCACACGCACGACACGTCTGGCATTCAGGCCGCGTCAATTCTGGAAGGCAGCAAGGTCGGACTGGACATTGCTGACGCCGCGATGGCACCGATGTCCGGCGGAACATCACAGGTCAATCTCAACACGCTCGTCGAAATGCTGCGGTTCGGTGATCGCAATACAGAACTCGATTCGGATCGACTGGATTCGATCGCCGAATACTGGCGTGGAGTGCGTGATTTCTACACACCGTTCGAAAGTGTGTCGCTGGCAGCAACGGCCGACCTGTATCGCCATGAAATGCCGGGTGGGCAATACACGAATCTGTTCGAACAGGCGCGAGCTCTGGGGTTGGCGGATCGCTGGCCGGAAGTGTGCCGGATTTACGCGGAAGTGAATCAGTTGTTCGGCGACATCGTTAAAGTGACTCCGACCAGCAAGTCCGTGGGCGACATGGCGCTGTTCATGCTGGCGAACAATCTGACATGCGAAGACGTGCTGAACCCGGATCGTGACATTGCTTTTCCAGGCAGTGTGATTGATCTGATTGGCGGCGGGATGGGCCAGCCACCTGGCGGTTTCCCCGATGCCGTGAAGAAACGCGTGCTGCTGGGCAAGGAAGAATTCGTCGGACGTCCCGGTGAAACTCTGCCACCTGCCGACATGGACGCAGCAAAGAAGTCAGTCGCCGAAATGGTGGAGGGTGAACCGTCGGGCCGCGATGTCATTTCCTGGCTGCTGTACGGGCGTGTCTACGAAGAATTTG
>JAYSPO010001485.1:0-2080 GCA_043722015.1 Candidatus Kuenenia sp.
GTCGATTAATCCTGAGACAACTGAATTCGACGCTCTGCATTCCTGAACTGGACTCCCGGCTCACATGGGATTTGACACTGGGGAATCGCATGGCCGCACAGGACCGCAGCTTCTTTTACCCGGCGATCTTCGTGGGAGTACGCGAATGATTGTGCGTTCGCTGACGCATCCGATTAATAAATCCACGCTGGACGAACTGGCACAGTTCGAGCAACAGTTTCGTTATCCACTGGGACCGGATAATCATTTTTCGATTTCGCATGGTTCCGAATACCTGCCATTCTTTGCAGCGATGGGTGCGGCAACTTTACTTGTGGCCGAGCACTGCGGAGCCATCGTCGGCACGCTGGTGCTGGTTCGCCGACAACTAGTAATTGGAGACTCAGACTCCGGCGAATCGCACAACCGACGTCAGGACGCACACTACATTTGCGATCTGAAGGTTCGCCCTGATGCGAGATCGGGCTCCGCGCTTGCACGCCTGATGACAGCGGCCGCCGATATCATGCGCCCATGCCAGTCTCATGCGTGTTACAGCGTTGTGATGGCTGGCACCACCTCTGAACCGGCAGCATATACGGGACGCCTTGGCATCCCGGATTTCGCAGCGGTCGGCGAAATCGCCATACTGAGATTTCTGACCGCCTCCAGCCGTGAACCATCTAAAGTTGCAGATACCTCGCCAGATCACTTCGCAGGCCTTCACGAACGACTGGGTGCCTCCGGAGTCCAGCCAACCGCAGGAGATTCGTCTCTGCGTTCTCTGATCGCTGTCCAGCGATTCTGCCACGTCAACGAAACCGCGTGCGGACTGCTGGAGGACACTCGACGCGGCAAGCGATTGATCCAGGCATCCGGCGAAGAAATCGTTTCTGCCCACCTGTCTCGCTTCCGCTGGTCAGACCTGGCAGCCGCAGAAGATCTCTTAAAATACGCACTCCACAGAAGCTTCGCACTGGGGTTCCCCGCCATGTTCTGTTCCATGCCGTCAGCCGCATGGGTTCAACTGCAGCCGCTGCTGCAAGGCCTTGAATATCAAGAAACATCCGCCACTGTTTACGGGTATCATGTTCCGGGCACTCTGGACTGGTGGATTGACACGAGCGAGATCTGAAGAACCAGCAGCATTGACGGATACAGATTGCAGGTCCTCAGCGGGGCCAGGCTTACTCAGCGACCGCAGGCTGAGGGAACAGTCCTCTGTGAGTGGGCTCTTCAGCTGCTCGAAGCACACCCCATCGGCTCGCTTGCCAGTAGCTGCGAGAATGACAGTCCAATGCAGTCAACCACCCATGGCGCCAACAGGCCGTATCAATGCAAATGGCAAAGCCAAGGTCGAGGATTTCGGAATTCCGTTGCTCCGTATGTCCCACAACGACAGTCCGACCAGATTGATGGGGACGCATCTCTTCAGGTTCAAACAGCGCCCAACGTAACTGATACTCGTCAGTCCGGCTGATTGGGATGTCGGGAAGATAGTTGGCATGCGTAAACAGGAACTCATCCGTCTCAAGATACGGCTGGCACGATTCCAGCAGTGCCCAGTGCTCGGGCGGAATGTCCGCGAGCACTGCTCCAAAACGGTACGAGTTCAGCGTCGCGACACCACCACAGTTCTCCCAGTAACGAAGCGTGCTTTCACTCTCGTGCGCCGCCAGAATCATTTCTTCGTGGTTGCCTTTGATCAGGACAACATCACACTGTTGCTGCAAATGAATCAGTCGATCCAGTACCGCGCTGCTGTTGCGTCCCTGATCAATCAGATCGCCAAGGAAAACCAACCGGTCACATGATGTTGGTGCAATTTCTTCAATGAGGACGTCGAGCGCATCAACGCAGCCGTGGATATCACCAATTGCGATGAGTCGCTGGAATTGCTCGGACATAGCCCTGATTCTGAGAAAGGCAGTTCTGGAATACTCACGGACGATGTGACAGTCTGAGGGAGGGACGACAGATCTGCAACGCACTCAATATTGCCATCACGAAACAATATCGTGGATCACCTTACCGGCCACATCGGTCAGCCGGAAGTCACGGCCGGCATAACGGTAGGTGAGGCGTTCGTGATTGATGCCCA
>JAYSPO010001486.1:0-4230 GCA_043722015.1 Candidatus Kuenenia sp.
ATCGCGGCAGCTCTGGCCGGTGAAAAGTCTGTCTTAAGCCCCGAGGAAATTAAGGAGGTCTTCAAAGCGATGCAGGCAGAAATGGAAAAAAAAGCTGTAGCAAAAGCCGCAAAGAATCTGGAAGACGGCAAGGCATTTCTGGCGGCGAACAAAGCGAAAGACGGCGTCAAAGTCACAAAGTCCGGCTTGCAGTATATTGTCCTGAAAGAAGGCACTGGCGAAGTGCCGACCAAGGCGAGCACTGTTTCAACGCACTATCGTGGCAAGCTGATCGACGGCACGGTGTTTGACAATTCCTACGAAGGCGAAGAGCCGACCGAAAATGACACGCCTGCCTCATTCGGTGTAACTCAGGTCATCAAGGGCTGGACCGAAGCACTGCAATTGATGAAAGTCGGTGCGAAGTACCGTCTGTTCCTTCCAAGCGAACTGGCTTACGGAGAAAGTGGTCCTCCCGGCATCGGCCCGAATTCAGTCTTGGTTTTTGATATCGAACTTGTGTCGTCAAAAGAAGGCAAATAGGAGCACGGCGAAAATCGAGAATCAACTCGCTCTGAACAGCGGTTTGAACATAAAGCCCGGGTTCCTGAAAGAGGACCGGGCTTTTTCTGTTGGACTACTTCACCGGAGTCGCGAACACCTCATCAAAAAATGACCGCATGGCCATCCACGAACGCCTGTCGGCGTTTTCGTTGTAGGCAGCACCGCGTGAATTGTCGTTCCCGGCCAGGGGTTGCGTGAAGGAATGCACGGCACCGGAATACGCGATCATCTGCCAGTCAACGCCGGCGCTATTCAGTTCCGACTTGAATGCTTCAATTTCATTCGCCGGCACGAACGGGTCATCCGCTCCGTGGCACACAAGAATTTTCGCCTTGATGTGCTTGCCGAGTTCTGGTTGAGGCGAATCGAGGCCACCGTGAAAACTCACGACACCGGAAATATCAGCTCCGCTGCGCGCCAGTTCAATGGCACCCGTGCCGCCAAAACAGTAGCCGATCGCCGCGATGTGATTCTTCGCGACACCGTCCGTGGCGCGAAGCTGTTCCAGTCCGAGCGTCAATCGGCGGCGGTAGAGTTCTCGGTCTTTTTTGTAAATGCCAGCCTGCTTCGCAGCTTCCTGCTGATTCGCGGGGCGGACGCCTTTTCCATAGACGTCCAGCGCGAAAGCGACATAGCCAAGTTCTGCCAACTGCCTGCAGCGGCCTTTTTCATAATCGGTCAGCCCCGTCCATTGATGAACAACAAGTACTCCCGGAACCGGCTTGTCAGCTTTCGCTGAGTCCCACGCGACAAATCCTTCCAGAGCCACATCGCCGTCATTGTACTGAACGACCTGCGTTCTGATCTCCGCCCTGACCTGATTGAGACAGAACAGACACACCAGCAGCAAAGCAATGGATCGCACGATATTTACCTTTCGATTCTTCAGCGCCTTCGGGAGAACTATGCCTGATCAATTCTCAGAAGAATCAGCAAATTCGGCAAGTCGGCAAGCCCGATCAGACTGATAATTCCCGATCCGCGATCGTTCGCACAGACTTACGTCGAATTCAGCAACCCCAGCAGCGACTCCTCCTGCTCCGCCACATCGCGGATGGGGAGTGGAAATCGGGCTTCGATTTTCTTTCGCAGTGACGCGAAGGACTGCACGAGGCCACCAGAAATCGCGAGCTGGTCCCACGTCGGTTGAGGGCTCAGGCGGCGGGAACAGGTGAGGTAACTGTCGGCCATGAATTCAAAGGCCGCATGAAACAGATTGCCAACCGTGAGGTTCTCAGTGGTGATGCCGTGGATTCGTCCATCGCAGCCCATCGCGCTGGCAAAGAAACTCAGATCGCACGACAGGCCGTTTCCGGTTGAAGATTGTGCCGCCTGTTGAATCAGCTGCCACGAGTTTTCAATTTTCACGCCCGCGAGTCGCGGCAATTCTGTCAGCAGGGCTTCAAGGACCGTGAGCGAACGGCCTGCCGGAATGTGCGTGATCGTGTTCAGAAACTGTCCGTCGAACCACGGGCGAGTCTGGCAATCTGCCGGTCGAAATTCTGCCGTGATCTGACTTACCTGAGAGCCTGTTGAAGCGTTGATCGAGAGTTCATGCGGCTGCAGCCTGATACCGCGCAGTGCCGCCTGCTGATCACCGATGACCGGATTACATGTCAGCGTCCGGCCATGGCGATGCACGCTGCCAACCGGCTCCTTTTCGTGCGTCAGTTCCGGCCAGCGCAAACCGTCAAGACCCAAAGCGGAAAAAGCTTTGTGATGCCAGTCCTGCGTACGCAAATTCAGCATGCCGATGGCCATCGTGCGTTCCACCTTCGGAGCAGCGCCACAGAGTTGCGCGATCACATAATCGCCCACACTGATCGGTGTGGCCTCAGCCGGAAGCTGCTTTCGCTGCGCCAGCCAGTAGAGCAGACTGGTGGCGGAGCCCGGTTTGAGTTCCTTGCCAAGCTCTTCAAACACGGTATCGGACCAGCAACTGCGGAGACGATCCAGTGTCGTCGTACCGCCGGCATCAGCAACGGTCGTCCGTTGATCCCGCCATGAAAGGTAATTTGTGACAGGCCGGAGTTTCTGATCCACCAGCATGATCCCCCCCATCTGTCCGCAGCTCAACAGCGTCGTGGCATCCGGCGCGTGGCTGCAAAGGCGATCGACCACACTGACAGCGCGCGTAAAGATCTCTTCCGCCGAGACTTCGTGAAATCCAGACGGCACTCCGGCGACAGGATCCGGAAAGGGCTCGCGGACAATGTGCGAGACGCAGGACGTTTCCAGATCCAGCACACCGCCTTTGATGGATGAAGAACCGATGTCCAAACCAAGATAACGCATCAATGAATGTTCCTGACAAATGCTGGAGTGACAAAGTAAGTCGTTAGTGCTCGGTCATTGATGAATTGAAGGGTGGCCGGGGTTGGAGGGCGCTAGCCCGAAACCCCGGGGCTTCCTTCGCTCCGCTCAGTCCAGCCCCGGCCACCCGATCCATTAAAGCAAGTGTGACAGAGCGCTAATTCAAAAATCCAGGTACCGCGCAACTCACAACATCCGCGCATTCCCGCAACTTCATCCGCACGTCTTCCGGCAGAGCGATGCCATGCTGTACGGCATCCCGAGCCGATTGAAATTCCCGCTCACCGGGCAGCAGCACGGATGCAACACCCTCCGCCGTCGGTGCCGCGTGAATCTCATCAATCAGTGACTTCATGCGGGCGTTAAAAGCAACGCGATCGGTCATGGCATCTATGTCCGCCACAAAGAACGACGCGTTGTGCAGTGACGGTTTCGACGATGCATCAAAAATCCAACTGCCCACCTGCCATGTCATCGCTCCGCCGGGAATCAACGCGGAAAGCACTTCGCACCACAGTCCCAGGCCGTAACCCTTATGTCCCGCCATCGGAGCGAGCGCCGCGCCGTGCGGGTAAAGCGATCCATCGGTCGTCGGCAGACCGTCCGGACCGATCAGCCACGTCGCCGGAATGGACTCGCCGCGCTGATGAGCCGCATAAACTTTGCCGCCGGCGACCGCGGCGGTTGCCATGTCGAGCAGAACGGGATCACCGCCGGTTGGAATTGCATATGCCAATGGATTGCTGCCCAACACCGCTTTGGTAGAACCCGGTGCCGCGACGCTTGGCATATCATTGCCCGTTACCATCGCCAGACAACCGGTCTTTGCTGCCTGCAATGCATAGTGTCCAGCTGCTCCGATATGCCCCGTATTGCGCAGAGCCACAAACGCGACGCCAAACTGTTTCGCTTTCCTGATGGCAGTCAGCATGGCGAACGCGGATCCGATCTGGCCGAGCCCCGATTCGCCATCGACGATGGCCCAGGCCGGACCTTCGCGCTCAATTCGCGGAACGGCAGAAATCGGATAACCGCCTCCCTGGAGCTTTTTTAGATATCCCACCAGCAGTTTAGTGCCATGCGTGAAGACTCCGAGAGTGTCCGTTGACACGAGTGCCTCGGACGTGACGCGGCAATCTGCTTCAGCCAGTCCTGTTGATCGCAGGCACTGCATGACAAAATCTGTGAGATCGGTAACGGCGATGCGTTTCAATGAGATTCACCTGAATTACGGATGGTAAAAGACTAAGGACGCATAACAAAACCCGTAGCTGGATTCGCGCGTGAGCCGCAGGGCTCACGAACTTAGTCGTGGGAAGTCGAAAGACAGCCCGCAACAAACGGTGAGGTCGCTTCGGCGACCGAAGCCTACCC
>JAYSPO010001487.1:0-2259 GCA_043722015.1 Candidatus Kuenenia sp.
CGCGGCAGTGTGTTTCGAATTGTCAGCGATGCCCCTGAAAGCCCGCCTGCTGCAGCGCGAACAGATGTCGGTTCACAGCAGCTGAATGCGGTGCTTGACGCGCCACAGCCAGGCAGTAGCTGGTCGCGGGCAACGTGGGTTCCGGCAGCAAAACTGCTGGGCCCCGACGTCTTCCGCGAAGCCGCGATGCTGGAAACTCGACGAGTTCCCGAACGGCTGCGGGCGATCGAGATTCTTGTCGAAATGTTCGGTGGACTGGACAGCGCCACAGCATCAAAACTGACGGTGGCCGGATCAAATCTTGTCCGCGCTCGAACGGCATGGGCAGTTGGACGCAGTCACCCGGATTCACCGGATCCGGAAATCCTGCGAAAGCTGATCACTGATCGAGACCCATTCGTGCAGCGGTTTGCATTGGAAGCACTTGCTTCCACGACTTCCAGTGCCACGTTGGTCATTACCGGGCCAGCGATCGCAGCGGCTTTTACATCAGATGATCGCATTGTGCGACTTTCAGCCGCGTTGCTGATTTCCCGAATGAATGATGACCACCGCAACGCGCTGGCGAAGGCTCTGGCCGGAGATCCTCGTGCGCTGATGTGGTTTCACATGGGACGCTGCCTGCGTGCGCCGCTGCAGAGTGCACCTGCGGCAGCAGTCGCGGCGAACGTGCTTGTGTCCCCGACATCGTCGAGCGAAGACCGTCGTGACGCAGCGCGCATTCTGCAAATGACACTGGGAGACGTCGGCCCGGTCAAAGATCGCCCGGTGATGTTTGATGGCTACGCACCAAGGTTAACGCTGGCGTCTCTGGAACGTGAACTTAACCCGATCATGACCAAAGTCGCGGCAGCGTTTCCGTCCGGTGATGCACATCTTGATCACGAGTTGATTCGCCTGGTCGCCATGACGACACCGTTCAATCGCGAGCTGTTTGCGCGGCTGCTTTCGAGCATCACCGATTCCACACTTCCGGCAGACGATATTCATTGCCTGGCAGCGATCAGCCAGTTTGACATCGAACGCTCGTATGATGAAAGCATGGCGACCGCCAAAGCACTGGTGGGCATCGACATCAAGATTCGCAAGTATGGACTGAAGCAGGACACAAACTGGGACGATCGCATCGGCGAACTCTACAAAGCCCTGTGCAAAGTCGATCCGGCGATGCCCACGTTGCTGGCCGAACAACCGGGATTCGGGGAGCCTGGGCATGTCCTGTTCCTGACTCAGGTGCCGCAAGGGTCCATTCCAAAAGCCATTGAAGGCATGGTGAAGACGATACAGTCAGATCCTGAATACAAATGGTCAAACGACGTCGTCTTTACGATCGCCGAATCCAGCCAACCCGAACATCTTGCACTGCTTCGCACACAGCTTGATAATCTTTCCGTACGGGATTCTGTGTTGATCACCATCGCCGACAAGGCCACCAAAGAGGATCGAGAAATTCTGCTTTCCGGCCTGGATTCGCCTCAACTCAACGCCGTCGATGCCTGTCTGAAGGCTCTTGTCAAACTGCCACGCAGCAATACTGCTGCCGAACAGTTCCAGTTGCTGGCCGCCGCCAGACGGCTGATCAATGACAAGCGTGAGTTTCAGTTACGAGAGATTACCATGCGGCTGCTGCAGAACAACACGTTGCAGGCGCATCAGTTTGCCTTCGGCGAAGACGGGTATCGCCTGCAGCCGGAGTCCATGCAGCTCTGGCAGACGTGGCTGGAAGAGCGTTATCCGGACTATCGCCCGCCGCAGACGTCCGATGTGGCTCAAAAAGTTTTGTTGAGTCTTGATACGATCGACTGGAACGTCGGCAATGCTGACAACGGACGTCGACTGTTCGAACGCCTCGCCTGTGCCCGCTGCCACGGTGGACGTCAGGCATTAGGGCCGGATCTCAAGGGTGTGACGAAACGTTTCTCGCGCCGCGATCTGTTCGCATCGATCGTGGACCCCAACCGGGATATTTCACCTCGCTATCAGACGACATCGATCGAGACGAAAGCCGGTAAAGTCTACACCGGCCTCATCGTCTACGAATCCGTTGATGGTATCCTGCTTCGCGACGCCGATCACAAATCGTATCGGATTGAAGCCGCCGACACGGAGAGCAAAGTGCTTCAACGCAACTCGCTGATGCCGTCGGGTCTGCTTAAGGACATTCAACCGAGCGAGCTTGCGGATCTCGATAAGTATTTGCAGGAGCTATGATCGTCGGATGCAAACGGCTGGCCAGTTTGCAAATCATCGGGTTGACGA
>JAYSPO010001488.1:0-4148 GCA_043722015.1 Candidatus Kuenenia sp.
TGTTTCAGGAACTCACGGTTCATCGTTGTGGCACCGGTTCGATTCGCGAATACGCGGGACCGTTGTTTTCTGCAACGGATGTTCAGGCACCGAAGCAAATCGCGGAGTCCGCATCGAGATTGTCGCGAGACAGCACGATTTCACTGCTGCAATCCACGGACCTGACATCGTGGGAAAGCCGCAATTCCGAAATCACCCGCATGTGGGTGGTGACGGTTTTTGTTGTCTACACGCTGCTCTCCAGTAGTGCAATGCTTTTGTTCAGGATGAGTCGTCGCAACATCACGATCTTCACTTCCGTGATTGTTGGATTGACCTGCGTGGCGGCCGTGGTTCTTGGCGGCGTGCTGCGTACCAGTCGCGGCGACCTGCGATGGGTGACGATTACCAGTGCAGGCCCCGGTGGATTGTTGCAGCTTGGCAAAATTGATGTGCAATCGGCTGGCGGGCGCAATTCGCAAATGACGGTCAATGGACGTCACGCGGATCTGCAGTTGTCGGAGTCAGATGCTACTCCC
Organism: Candidatus Kuenenia sp.; assembly: GCA_043722015.1. Classification (GTDB taxonomy): domain Bacteria; phylum Planctomycetota; class Planctomycetia; order Planctomycetales; family Planctomycetaceae; genus SXXK01. Next base: position 519 of record JAYSPO010001488.1, read on the forward strand.
GACGATTACTATTATGCCTGGTACCACCAGCCTCAGAGGACTAAGCCACATTTCCCTTCGTTCACCTGGCAGGCAAGCCAGCTTGAGGATCAGGCCGATGCCTATCAGGTTAACGTGCCGATCAATCCCTGGGGCAGACGTCGACTTTATGCCACTGCGTTTCAACCAATGGAACGCGGCGTGGACATCGAAGTTTCTTACTCCTTGCCCGAACCTCTGTCGCCAGAACAGGCCGCACAGATGGGCACGGCCTATGGGCTAAACGGCACATTTCGCGTGAAGGCCACGAGCCACCTGCCGTTCGACCTAGGGAATTGCCACTTGATTATTGCAAGGACTCAGGCCAGTAATGATGTAAAAGGAACGAATTTTACCAGCGGGTTCCCCGGTACTTATTCGAGTTCCCAAATAGTCGGTCCCCAGATAGAGCAGGTACAGTCGTTAAACTACTTAGGCAGACTCAGTCCTTCATTTCCAGTTATGGGTGAGTCCGCCCCTGGAATCGGCTTAACGACAGAAAATCTTGGTGCTCAGATGAGCTGGCCCGAGAGCGAAGTGTTATTTCCACAAGTCGCGCATGATGGTGCGACGAGTGTCTGGATTGTCGCACAGATCTCGAAATCACCAATTCTGTCCATCGATCAGCAACGCAGCGACTTCGAACCGCTGCAGGAACAACACTGGTACGTTCAGGAAGTCCTCCCGGAACAAATGCCTCTGGAATGGCGTGAGCTGACCGAAAGATTGCTTGACGAACAGCTTGCAGCGGCCGCTGCTGGAAAGACTAACGGGCCGCGATAACCACGCGCGGGCTTCGACCGCAGCCCAAAGTAGCCATCACGCTCCGCCGTGATGAGCATTTGTCAATCGACATTCATCAGCCGAGACAGAGATCCACGATCATCGCCGTTGTGTGGGGTTGAAGGGCAATCAGCGCGAAGGCTCTATTCATGTGGCCCTGTTCAAGGCTCTTCACGGCGGAGCGTGACGGCTACATTCCGAACCCGGTCATCCGCTTTGCGACAGGTTACGTTTTTCCTGCCCTTTGACACCATTTTCTGCCTATGGTGGTCGAAACTCGCATGTTTTCATAATTGACAACACAAAATCAACCATATATCATGTGTCAGGACATGGTGTCTGGGGGGTGAGGGAGTTGAGAAGTGGCATGGTTCGAATTTGTTTGGTCGTTCGAAGTGAATGGTAAATCTTAATGGCAGAGAAATCAGGGTCTCGTCGGCGTGCTCCGACGGCGGCAGAAGCCGAACGAATTCGCAAGGCGATTGCCGAAGAATCACGTCCCGAAGTGATGGCCGCGAATCGTGAGGTGGGGCGGCGTTTGCTCGCGCAAAAGCAGCAGGCCGCGTCCGCTGCTGCCGAAGTGCTGGCTCAGTTGCTGGCCGAAAAGGAGCGGCAACAGTTGTCACTGTCCGATCTGCAGGAACGCACGGGAATTGGTCGCAGCAATCTGTCTCGGCTGTGGAACCAGACAGACCCGAAAGTGACACTGGAAACCGTGGAACGCATTGCCGCCGCGCTGCACTGCAAACTGCGCGTCACACTGGAGTCAACACCGTGACTCGTCGCCACGCGCTTTGCAAGAGCCTGAAAGGCTACCGAGTCCGTTCGGACGTTCAGACGGCATTAAGGTGCCAGCCACCAATTAACCATTGGCGATGCCCAGCAGGATCAGCATCGGAAACATCCCGCGATTTGCTTTTTTGTTCTTTGCCTTTTCCGGGATCAGAAATTGATGATAGTACGTGATGTCCAATGTCACGGTGACGCCACCCGTCAGTTGCACAGTTTTGGGGCGTGTTCCCTGAGAATAAGACGTCTTCGGCTGAGATTTTGCCAGCTTCGCCGCCTGTGCCTGCATTTTCGCGGAGCCTGCCAGTTTCAGCAGCCCCATTCCCTGCCGCAGCCCCATGAGCCGTTGATGCAGCTCTGCAATTTTGGCTTCAAACTTCTGGAAATCCGCCGCAGCCATCTGGCTGCAGGAACTGACCAGCTCATTAAATTGTTGCTGAACTTCGCTCGCCTCGGCTTCCAGCCGCTGATATTCTGCGTTCATCCCTGAATCGCTCCCTGAATCGCTCCCTGAAAAAGCTTGGTTGCTATCGCCTTTTTCCAGCGATTCAGGGATCTTTGGCTAGATCAGCCTCGATCACACAAATTCCCGACAGATCGCGAATCCGCCCGCAGGGATGGCACGCTGGCTGGTGAGTTCTCGGACAAGAATGTCCAAGGTACATGAATCCCACCTAACGAACCCTGTCATCCGCTTTGCGACACGGACGAACCATCGCGGCGTTTCGTGGTTCCGCCATCATCGATCACGCGCGACGTAATCGATGAGCCTTCGTTGATGCTCAGCACAACGTCGCTGACTCGGGACGTCTGAGGAACATCCATGTGAACCCGCTGCACTGCTCGCATCGAATGCGCCGATTGAACATAGCCGCGAACAGATCGCTCCACCCAGCCAGAGACCACTCCGCGCGTCGTATCCACGGCCGCCTGCCTGCCGGGCATGGCCAGCAGTGCGAAGAATCTCATACAGCCAGACGCAACGAAGAGCGTCAGATACGCATCCATTCCTCGCCCAAGCGCATTCAGAAGCACTCCACCGATGACGGTGCCCAGAACCATTGCAGCGGAATTGCCGAGGTTGTACAGCGTCAATACAGCCACACGTCGCTCACCAGGAATCTGGCGGAAGAACTGCAGCAGCATGGCGAGTTCATAGCAGCCCCAGACGAGCCCGCTCACAATCTGAATCCCCGCCAGCCACCAGACGTTCTGCGAAAAAAACCACATCGCGCTCACAGGCACAATCCCGATGCTGCCAACCCACAACAAGCGATCCGATCCGAATCGATTTGCAAACCGACCGGCCCATGGAAGCGCAATCATCTTGCCAATGAATCCCAGTGAGAGCAGACCCATGTACTCCATCCACGACAGCTTCAGAATTCTGAGCATGTACGGAGTGAAGTATGGTCCGGACACATGCACTGCGGTTTGCACGGCCATCAGAAACAACACCAGTCGACCAGCCGATCCGGGGTGTTTCAGAGCCTGCACGACCGCAGCGAATCGATCCTTCGCTGACACGATTTTTGGCAATTCCGTGGGGTAAGCATCCTGCTTGCCATGCTCGTCCGTGGCGTACGCAGTCTGCCTGCGACCACCAGCCAATCCATCATCGTCGCGATCATTGCCCGATCCGTGCCAGTTCGGCTGTTCAGTTTGTCGAGCCAGCATGCCTGCGGACACATATCGGCCGATCGCACCGATGCCAAACAGCACGGCAAATACGGCGACCGTCATGTCGTGCGCGACGGACCATCGCAAAAACAGGCCTCCCGAGATCAATCCCAGCAGGACACCAATATGGCACATGCGACTTCGACCGGCGAAGAAGCCGCTGCGAATTTTCTGCGGAACGAGATACTCCACCCATGTGTTCCACGCCGGTCCCGTGGAAAGCCCGGCCGCCCAATACAGCGTGGCCGGAATAAATACAGTCCATGCCGGAACGTGCGGCATCAGAGCCATAGTCATCAGAACCAACATGCTGCTGGCCTGGACGGAAGCGGTCATCACGACGAAGCGACGATAGGACTT
>JAYSPO010001489.1:0-5638 GCA_043722015.1 Candidatus Kuenenia sp.
GTTTTGAGTGGTGACACAAGGCGTTCCTGAACAAACATGTGAAGTTATTGAACGGATGTCGGCACGACCGTGATGACGTTGGGCATTCGAATCCGGAACGTGGCCCCCTGTCCTGTTCCGGCACTTTGCGCTGTGATGTGTCCACCCGCATCGCGAATGGCGTTGGCGCAGAAGTGCAAACCAAACCCGTGGCCCTCGGGTTTCGTGGTAAATCCATGTGTAAACAGCCGGCCTCGGACGTCTTCGCCGAATCCTGTACCGGTATCCACAAGTTCAATTTCGATGCCGTCTTCTTCCGCCCGGCGCGCGGCGATCGTCAGCCGTCGATGATCTGATGGCATCTCCTGCATGGCCTGAATGGCGTTTCGAACCAGGTTGACGAGGATCTGGATCATTTTGCTCTTATTCAGGAGCAGTTCCGGCAACGGTTCAATTTCAAGGCTGATCTGTGTTCCGGTGATCCGGATCAGGTCCCGATTGATCTGCAGCGATTCGTCCACCAGTTTCGGCAGTTCCACTTCCTGCCGGAAATCGGAACGACCGGCAAACACCTGCTGCGCCGAAATGGCATCACGAATGTGGCGCACAATCTCCCGGAGTCGAACAATCTCGGACTGATTGTCGATCCGCTCCTGCTGCAGCGTTTCACCGAGACTGAACAGGTAGTCGATCAGTTTTGGACCACGCGGATCTTTGCCAAAGAACTCGGCTGCACGGGGTGCCTGATCGCGCAGCAAAGCGGCCGCACGGTCGATGCCTCCCACCTTGGAGCTTGCCAGCCGCTCTTCCAGAGTTTCCACCGAACTGTTTGCCGAATTCACGGCGTTTCCGACATTGTGCAGAACCTCAGAAGCGATCTCGGCCATCTCGGCTCGATGGGCGGAATCGAGAACTTTCCTGCGCGTGTCCGCCAGACTCTGCACCATGTTGTCGAATTCGTTGGCCAATGTGCCAATTTCATCGGTCCGCTGAAAGTTCAGTTTCGCTTTGAGATTATCCTGTGTTCCGACCCGCACTGCATGAGCTGCCATGCGCTGCAGCGGTCCGACGATGCGGCACTGCAACACAAATCCCATCGCCAGCAGGGTCAAAATGCCCCCGGCGATACTGCAGCCGGTTGCCATGTAAGCGGAAACCCTTCCCTGCAGCATCACATCGCGGGGGAGACTCACTCGCAGCAGCAAAGCCGACTGCCCGTAAACGTCCTTCAGAATCGTGTACGCATGAAGTGTCTTTGCATCCACGACTTCGAAGTGTTTTTTGTCGTCGCCGGAGAGACCACCAAGGATGCGATGGGCTTCAGTGGGCATGTCAGACTGAGACACCGTCCACACGTCGAGTGCGACATGCGTTCTTGCCGCAAGGCCGGAAACCTCCTGATCGCTGAGAAATCGCCCCATCACAACCGAACCGCGAATCGGTCCCTGGCGTTTCGTGGTGACGATTGGTTGAGACGCGACCAGGATTGCACCCCGACTGGTAAGCAGAATCCCACCGCGAGCATCATCAATGTTTTTATGCGTCGTGATCGGACTCGTGTCCTCCTGAAGCATCGTAAAGAGATCCGGCACTTCGAGCGATTCCAGAGTTACCATGTCATGAGTTTGACCCCACACTACCCTGTGTTTCGTGTCAAGGATGCAAATCAGATTTTTGTGCGTGTTGGAAAACGACTCTGCCGTGAGATTCGCTTTTGCGAATGACTCATTTTGGTCTTCAACGTACTGATAGAGGTCATCCCATGAGCCCCAGTCGTTGGCCGTGTTGTTGATTTCTTCGAGTTCCGACTTGATGGCATCCAGGCAACGGTCAACGTCAGGCTCTGCACCCTGCAATTCCAACTCAGCAAAAGCCGGCATCACGACCAGAACTGCACCGCGTAGGTACTGATCACGAAGGCGATTGAACGCGCAGGTGCCAGTCACTGTAGGTGCGTTGTCACTGTAGGTGCGTTATGAGTCACGGTTTGATTTCGTAGGGTGTGACAAGCGGAGCGCTGGCACACCAAGGCCGTGAGATGGTGTGCCGGCGCTCCGCTTGTCACACCCTACGGGAATTTGAGTCCCTCAAAATCGGCTGTCTGAAGTATAAACGTCAAATCGGAATTCCCAATGTGCCAAACAGCAGCATTATTCAAGCAGTTGGCCCGCAAAGTAGTTGCAGCAGTTTTTGCCGGAAAACTTGATTGATGATTCGAAGACCGATGTTCGCCTTATCATCGTTGCGGAGTGTCATGCGATTCGCCAAACTTCTGAAAGTCGCTGGACCAATTCGCCATCACACAAGAATGCAACAGGCCTCAACAGTTTCAAATGACAATCACTGACGCTCTTCACAACAGCCGCTTTCTCAAAGCGGTTCGCCGCGAGCCCGTCGATACGACTCCACTGTGGATTATGCGTCAGGCCGGGAGATATCTTCCCGAGTACATGGCCGTCCGCAACAAAGTCACGTTCATGGATTTGTGCAAGACGCCGGAATTGTCATGCGAAGTCACAGTGACGGCGCAGCAGGTACTGGGGGTTGATGCGGCGATCCTGTTTGCGGATCTGTTGCCGATTCTGGAACCCATGGGGATGGATCTGGAATACCAGAAGGGCGAAGGACCCGTTATTCACAATCCGCTTCACACCGGACGCGATGTCGATCGACTGCACGCACTCGATTCGATGGACAGCGTGGACTACGTCTTTCAGGCCATTCGCCTGATCCGTCGCGCGCTGCCGCATGATATTCCATTGATCGGTTTTGCCGGAGCCCCTTTTACGCTTGCCTCGTATTGTATTGAAGGCGGAGGTTCGAAAAATTATGTGCGCACCAAGTCGCTCATGTACAACGATGAGAGTGCCTGGAACGTGCTCATGAGCCGCCTCGTGGACACCGTCATCCTGTATCTGCAGCAGCAGATTGCGGCAGGTTGCCAGTGCGTTCAGGTCTTTGATAGTTGGGCGGGGTGTTTGTCGCCATCCGATTATCGCCGTTACGTGCTGCCACACACAAAACGCCTGATTCAATCGCTCAAAGACCACGCGCCGGTGATCAACTTTCTCAACGGCAACCCGGCGCTCCTGCCGCTGCAGCGGGAAGCAGGAGGGCATGTGATGGGAATTGACTGGCGGTCTCAACTGGACCTGGCATGGCAGACTCTGGGACATGACGTGGCCATCCAGGGAAACATGGATCCGGTTTCCATCTATGCTGATCTTCCGGTGCTCAAACAGCGTGTCGCAGATGTATTGAATCTGGCAGCCGGACGACCGGGGCATATTTTCAATCTGGGACACGGGGTGATGCCGGATATGAATCCGGATCATGTCAAGGCCGTGGTTGATTTTGTGCATGAACTGGGGAGCAGGCGGTGACCGAATCTGCGTCGAGCACTGCCGCCTCAAAGACGCTCAGAGTCGCGGTAATCGGCGGCGGAATTACAGGACTGGCAGTTGCTCAGAGGCTGGTGTCACGTTCAGAAAACGTGCAGGTTGTGTTGCTGGAATCTTCGCGACGACTGGGTGGAATTATTCGCACCGAAGCCGCCGATGGATTCCTGATGGAACTCGGCCCCGATTCCTTCATCACGAACAAACCTGCCGCGATCCAGCTTTGTGAAGAGGTCGGCTTCACCGATCAATTAATCCCGACGGATGCCGGATTTCGCCGATCGCTGGTACTGCGAAACGGAAAGCCGATGCCGGTACCCGACGGATTCATGCTCATGGCTCCATCAAAGCCATGGGCCATTTTGACCACTCCGATCTTGTCCCTGGCGGGCAGACTACGATTGCTCAGCGAAGCGTTGATCTCTCGCAGGACGACCGAAGAAGACGAAAGCCTCGCCAGTTTCGTACGGCGCCGATTCGGCCAACAGGCTCTTGAACGGCTGGTGCAACCGTTGATCGGCGGAATCTACACAGCCGACCCGGAAAAGCTGAGCCTGAAAGCCACGATGCCCCGTTTTTCTGAGATGGAGCAGTCTCACGGCAGCGTCATCCGCGCGACCCTGGCACAACAGAAGATCGACCGTAAGCGTTCTTCAGCACAACAAGAAAGCAGCAGTGATTCCTCCGACGGTGATTCCTCCGGCAGTGGGGCTCGTTATGGATTGTTTGCAACGGCAGCCGGAGGTCTGAGCGACATGGTCGCGGCGATCGAGCGGACATTGCTGAAGTCAGGGCGAGTCGAAATCCAACTGGGAGTGGAAGTCGCCAGTATCGAACGACCGACAGCCTCAAATTCGCACTGGGCTGTTCAATTGAAGGATCAGCGGTCGATGATGTTCGACGCAGTCATTGTGACGTTGCCGACTCACGCCGCCGCTCGCATCCTGAAAACCGCCATTAGTCCTGAACTGCACGCCGCATTGCAGGAAATCGAATATGCATCCAGTGCGATTGTGGTGAGTGGTCATCAGTTGTCAGACTTCGATCATCCGATGGATGCATTCGGGCTCGTCGTACCGGCGATTGAACGGCGAAAAATTCTGGCGGTGAGTTTTTCCAGTCGTAAGTTTCCGGATCGGGCACCTGCAGGACAGATCCTGCTGCGGACCTTTGTGGGGGGCGCGATGCAGCCGGAACTGCTGAACAACGACGACGATACAATCGCTGGATTTGTGAACGCTGAATTGCGTTCGATCTTCGGGATGAAAGCCGAGCCAATGTTCAGCGAAGTGATCCGGTACAACAACGCCATGCCGCAGTATCACGTCGGACACCTCGATCGCGTTGCCCGTATAGAATCACTGTTGAAAAACACACCAGGACTGCATCTCGCTGGCAGCGCCTATACGGGAGTTGGCATCCCCGACAGCATCGCCAGCGGTTGGGTGGCTGCGGATAACGTATTGTGAACCGGAGTGCCGCCACTTGCAGAGTGTTGATTTAATGGGGTCAGACCCCCTACTCACGGGAATCGAAGCGAAAATCGTTGGAGTTTTCGCTTCGACTTCCGTCATGAAGGGGTCTGACCCCATTAAATCAACAGCCCCCTTGATCCCGTTGCTTTCCTTCCGGAGATTCTTGCCATGAACAAAGCATTCGTGCGTGAACCCGATGCAGATGGACGCGTGCTGTGTCCGCGCTGCGGGACCCCGGGAACGCCGGTGGGAACAGGTCCATTGGATACACATATCCAGACATCTGTGCGGTCCCGGATGGCGGATTCAGCATGGTATTGCAGCCATACCGCCTGCGAAGTTGCGTACTTCAACATGTTCGAACAGTCTGTTCTGCTGCATGAACTGCGCTCGCCGGTTTATCCTTATGATATCGACGCACCGATCTGCGCGTGTTTTGGATTGATGTGGGACGATGTCGATGCGGATTCGCGCGAGGACGTGCCATGGAGAATTCGGGAGTTGCTCACGAAGTCGAAGTCACCAGAAGCCCGCTGCCAACTTCTCGCTGTCGATGGTCAGTGCTGCATCCGTGAGGTTCAACAGCTCTACATGAAACTGCACAGAGCCCGATGACGTGGCCCGGTTTTGTGAGCGGCCAGGCGCTCGCCGCCGGTTTTTGCGGATCAATGACCCGCGGCTGGCAGGCTGTTGATTTAAGTTTGTAGTTCCGCCTTCAGGCGGTTTTTTTGCCGGAACCGCCAGCGAATTCCGGCTGAAGCCGGGACTACGAACAGAATTGGGACT
>JAYSPO010001490.1:0-4954 GCA_043722015.1 Candidatus Kuenenia sp.
GCTTTGATGGATCGGGTGGCCGGGGCTGGACTGAGCGGAGCGAAGGAAGCCCCGGGGTTTCGGGCTAGCGCCCTCCAACCCCGGCCACCCATCAATCCAATGGTGACAGAGCACCAGGCGCGCTACCAGAAATGTGTCCGGCGAGCAGAGCGGCGTGAGCCCTCCGGTACCTCGTTTTTGTACCGGCAAGCTGACGCATGCCGCTCTCCAGTTTTCTCAATTATGATCGCGTGGAGTATATGCTGAACTTCATTCAACCAGGCCAGTCAGGCACGCAGCTTCGCAGACGCGAATGGCTGCGAATCGGAGGACTTGCCGGAATGAACTGGGCGCTGCCGGGGCTGATTCCGCAACGCGCGATGGCGGCGGATTCCGTGGCCGCTCAGGCGCCAGGCTTTGGCAAAGCGAAGGCCGTGATCGTCGTGTTCGCCAGCGGTGGGCAAAGTCAAATCGACATGTGGGATCCCAAGCCTGATGCACCGGAACAGATTCGTGGGGCGTTTGATTCGATCGGCACGGCCATTCCCGGCGTGCGATTCTGTGAGCATATGCCACAGATTGCGAAAATCGCCGATCGGCTCTGCATTGTCCGCAGCATGGCGCATGAAGATCTGGATCACGGTTCGGCGTTTTATCTGTCCATGACAGGCCGCTACCATCGCAGAAAATCGGGTAACCCGTTACCCTCGCCGGATGACCTGCCTTGTCACGGTGCCATCCTGCAACGTGTTCGACCCAGCGTGGATTTTGCTCAGACCGCGATTCACCTGAATGGACCTGCGTTTGTGCCGCTGATTGAAGGACCAGGTCAGTTCGGAGGACTTCTGGGGAAAGGTTATGATCCGCTGACGCTGGGCAATGTGACAAAGGACGAGATCGCCGTTCCCACGTTGCTGCCTCATTCTGATCTGCCGCCAGTTCGCATGACATCGCGACAATCGCTGCTGGCGGCCATCGAACACAACATGCAGGCGATGGAAAATCAGAAGTTAATATTGGACAAGAACGCGCTGTATCAACGGGCGTTTGACATGCTGGCTCGCCAAAACGCCCGCGAAGCGTTTGATCTTTCCAAAGAGCCCGAGACGCTGCGAAACCGTTATGGCCGCAATCGTTCGGGACAGGCGTGTTTGCTGGCTCGCCGACTGGTCGAAGCCGGCGTTCCGCTGGTGACCGTATTCTGGTCGCACAACAGTCGTGGACAGGATCTGGACCCGACGAACACAGACTTGTACGGTTGGGATACGCACAACGATATCTTTCAGGGATTGCAGAACCACTTGTTGCCGCGATTTGATCAGGGGTTCTCGGCTTTGATCGAAGACCTGGATCAGCGAGGCCTGCTGGACAGTACGCTCGTCGTCTGCATGGGCGAATTTGGCCGCGCTCCGCTGGTTGCCCTGGAGAAGAATTTTGTCGGGGCAACTCCGGGACGTAAACACTGGAGCTGGGTCTATTCGATCGCCTTGGCGGGAGCCGGTGTCCAGCGCGGATCCGTCGTGGGCGAATCTGACAGTCGCGGAGCCTATCCTCATACGGAAGCGTACGGTCCCTGCGACGTGATGGCCACGATGTTTTCCAGCCTTGGTATCGACCCGCATCAGCACTACTTTGATCCCGTCAACCGCCCGATTCAGATCTGCGACGGGCGCGTGATGAACGCGGTTTACGGCTAGTCCTTTGTCAAGGTTTGATACAGGGGTAGGCCGGACCAAGCGGAGCGCCGTTCCGGCGAATCAACCGATTGCCGGAACTCCGCTGCGCTGCGGGCTGGCAAGTCAACCGATTTCCGGAACTCCGCTGCGCTGCGGTCCGGCCTACGACCTTAACCCCCATTTCTGGAATTGACAAAGCTCTAACTCACCTTCAACGGCACAACTGTTCCGTGCGAATTGCATTCGGTCGATGCACCGCAACAACCGCCGTTGGCAGGCACTTCCTCAACCGTGGCAACGGGCTTTGTCTTCCCGACCAGGAACGGAGCAGCGGTCTTCGTGTGGTCATGACCTTTGTAGACGCCGAAGTCGTTGAACAGAAATTTCTTGGCGAGGCGATAATACAGATTCTTCTCGGGGATCTCATGGCCGGGGTGATACTGCGACGTGCGCGGAATCATGGCTTTCAGTTCCTGCATCGCCGTGCCCCGCGCAGTGGAATCTTTTGCGCCGTGACGTTCCACAAGCTGTTGCAGCAGGTCGGGGCGTTCCAGCACGATGCAGCCGCGCGTTGTTTCCTGCGACAACTGGCGAAAATCGGCGAGGTATTCGGATTTCGTGAATTTGTCGAACAGCGAGCGTGAATCGTCCTTTGCATGGATTGATTCGCGTGAAAACTGGACGATGGGGCACGGTTCGATATCGCCCCACGGATTGATGTGGTGACTGATGCCGTTCGCCGCCGGACACAGCGCCTGACCTTCGCCATCGTAGTAGGCGTCGATGATGATGATCGGCTTCTTCGCCCGCATATCTACTACGAATTGCCGAGCCCTGCGTTGTTGTTCCGGAGTCAGACACAGCTCAGGCTTCGCATCCGGTCCCATCGGACGATAGACGTGAAACCATGTGTACAGCACGCCCATTTCGATGAGTCGATCGACCCACTTTTCGGTCAACAAATGATCGATGTTGCTTTTAGCGAGACTGGTGCAAACGCCGGTCATCACGTTGTGTTTGAGGCAGTTTTCGATGCCAGCCAGGGTTTTCTGATAAACGTCTGATCGACCGCGACGTTCATCGCTGATGATCTCGTTTCCTTCGACACTGATCAGCGGCGTGACATTTCCGAGTTCGAAAAGTCTGCGAGCTTTCTCTTCGGTGATGAATTGCCCGTTGGTGAAGACTTGAAAATAACAGTCAGGATGCGCTTCCAGAATCTGAAACAGCTCCGGATGCATAAAGGGCTCACCACCCACGATGCCAAAAAACGTGTTTCCCTGCTGCTTCGCTTCGGTGATCAACTTGTTCATCGCGGGCAGGTCGATCGTCTGCTGCTTGCTCGCGACATCGACCCAGCAGCCCTGGCACCGCAGATTGCAACTGTTGATGATCGAGATGTAAAGAAACGGAGGGAAGAACTGTCCTTTCTGCATGCGTCGCCGATGCTTGAAAACCGACAAAGATCCCTTGACGCCCAGATTCCAGACGAGCTTCCAGAGCAGTCGCTTGTTCGTTTCAAACAACATTCGCTTTGCCATGCGCAGCGTGTACATTTCAGACTCACCCCACAAACCAAGGATTCAGATTGACGATGCAGTTTATCGTGTTGCGGCCGAATTTCCTCCTTGTTTGACAGCGTTTCACAGAAAAAGCAACGTTGGAATCGTCCCGTCACGATCCCAATCTGCCAATGTTACGCAAGTCTGATCCCGTAGGTTTCACACGACCGGTGTGAAATTCAACTCAGGGTCGCCTGGCAATGCCAGTGGCACGAGATCAATGACCGCCCGGACTTTGATCACGGATCAGGCTCGCAAAAGTGCAGAGTTCATCAAAGCTGCCGGACGGATGTTGGCGCACGAGGAAGTCTCGTGGCAACGAAGTTCCACAGGTAAAATATGTTTCCCAACGGGCTCTCGGGTTGTATGGAATTTGCGAATGATGTGCGATGCGATGGATTTGCGACGCATAAGGCAAGATATCGAGACGTAGATCACAGGCAATCGTTGGATCAGTTCGTGCCAATTTCAGGCGCACAGGCAGAATCACGGTCCGGACCAATGCAAAGCCCTGTACAATCCGCTGAGGCTTCTTGAACGTTTTTTACCTGGATATGGTAGGTTCTTGTGAGAATTCTTACTCGGGGTGACAGTGGATTGCATCGACAAACGACTGCCCGAGCTTTTGTTTCCCGACCAGCACTCTCAATCTGAATGCAAGACCCGGTAGACTCAGGAAACGTAGAACTGTCAGTCCTGCACTGTGACCCCGTGTCAGTGTGGATTGTTGAGCTGCGCGCTGCAGACGAAGTGGCGGCACGTAAAATCTGGGAGCACTTTGCCATCCGCCTCGTGGCCATTGCCCGTAACAGCATTCGGACAAGTACCCGTCGAGCGTATGATGAAGAAGATGCCGTGCAGAGTATGTTTCGCAGCATTTGCACGGGAATGGCCGAAGGACGGTTTCCGGATTTGCATGATCGCGAAAGTCTGTGGGGATTAATGCTGGTCATCACGTCCCAAAAAATCTCGAACCGGCATCGATTTGATCAGCAGCAGAAACGTGACATCCGCAGGACGCTCAGCGATTCCGTCTTTTTCGATTCTGAAGTCAGCGACACACCGCTCATTTCGCGGGAACCAACTCCTGAGTTCGCAGCGGAATTCAACGAGATCTGCGAACGGCTGTTTGCGTGTCTCGATGATCCCGGCCTTCTCGAAATTGCGACTTTAAAACTGGAAGGTTTCACGGACAGCGAGATCGCTGAAAGACTCAACTTTTCACGCCGTACGGTTCAGCGTCGCATGACAATGATCCGCCGCCAGTGGGAAGGTCTGGAGCTCGACCGTGGCTGAATCGCTGCCATACGATGAACTGTCTGATGATCAGCTGCGTGCGATTGATACGGCTTGTATGGAATTCGAACGTGCACTGCGGAACGCGGAGCCGGTGACGATTGAATCTCTGCTGCCGGCAGTGCCACTGCGGATTCGCATGACTTTGTTTCGTGAATTGCTCTCCGCGGAACTGGAGGCTCGACTCAATCGTGACGAAGAGCCAAACGTTGCCGAGTATGAAGTCCGTTTTCCAGACTACGCAGCGGAGATCCTGCGTGCCTTCGCTGAGACTGAGAAACTGGTGGCTTCGTCGAATGCGAGTGTTCAGATTCTGAAGGCCGGGCAGTCGATGTCGGTTGGTCGCGCGCAGGCCGAGGCTGGTATTGCGTCCGATGATGGAGTCGCATCTGAGCGAAAGGCGTCTTCCGTTTCTCAGGAGATTGTCCAGCAACTGCCGCG
>JAYSPO010001491.1:0-1292 GCA_043722015.1 Candidatus Kuenenia sp.
CAGATCTTAAGGAACAAACGGTGCATCGTGGAAACGTAGTTCGAGAACATCGAACAGAGTAGGGGTTTCCTCCAGGCAGAAATACGAATGAACTTAGATGCGTGTGGGCAGCAACACCGTTTTGCTGACTCCCGTCGAATCAGTCACCCCTGGAATGGCGCAGGCATGAAATCTCTGTGATTTTGATCCTTTTTGAATTCAAATGATGCCGCCCTGAAACAGACCGGGTAGCAAGACCAGGTCTGGTTATGCCGATCGGTCGCTTTAGTCCAATTGTTTGTCGCTGGATGACTTAGCGCTGAGAATTCGACGAATTTTTGAACGCTCAGTCTTTGCGTCACGCTGCCGCAAAATGATGTACGCGATTCCACTAAATCAATGAAGATGCAGAAAGCCCCCCCCGGAGCGCGTTCAACGAGGCTTCATCCCCGCAAACTCAGGAGTTCAGGCGGTCTGATTAGTGCAGCGGCAGCGGAAAAAGTGGCTGCAGTTGACACAGGTTGCATCGAGGCGGGCTCAATCCCGGGCTTTGACGAGTGCTGAAAGAACACAGCTGCCTGTGTCGATCTGAAGCCGAGTGTGCTTCATTCGACCCCATCCGGGAGTTCCACAGATGTGCCTTGCAGCTGGGGGGTAATCCCCGCTAGAACCATCGCCCCAAATTGCGCATGGACCGCAAATCTCCGATACCACGACGTTTCACTTCATATCTAGGAGCAGAGTATGAGAAATCATTTTGGCATTCGATCCCTATTTTCGAGTCTGACAGCGAAGCCAATGCGGAGGTTTGGAAAAAGAGGGCAAAGCGTCAAAGCTGAGTCCCTTGAGTCACGAATGCTGTTGACGGCAACGCTTTACTCGATCTCTGGGTATTCTCGCACGGCGCCCAACGTCGGAGCGGATGACACGATCGACTCAGACGCAAGTGTGAACTCGGGAATCACACAGATCTACACGCTGAGCCAGGGTGTGACCAACAACTCGATTGATGCGGGCTATACCCATCGGGCAGCCATCGGAAACTTCGTGTGGAACGATCTGAATGCCGACGGAATTCAGGACGCGCTGGAGCCCGGCATTCCCAATGCTACCGTCAATCTGAAAAACGATTTGGGTTTTGTCATCCGGACCACCACCACAGATGCGGAAGGAATGTACTGGTTCACGAACCTGGTGCCTGGTGCCTATTCCGTACAATCTCGGACGACTGACGCTGCAGACAAGTGCCTATGTGGCAACCGTTGATGGTCAGGGAGTGCCCACAAGTTTCACAAATATTTCCAGTACCGAAT
>JAYSPO010001492.1:0-3717 GCA_043722015.1 Candidatus Kuenenia sp.
GTGAATCCGCAAAAAGTTCTGAACCTTTCGCTGGCTGACGTGAAAGCAGTAGCATAATTTATCATCGGGCTGCATGGTATCGTCCTGTCAATTAATGGAGCGGCTGCGTCCGCTGCATGGTCCAGAAATCCGCTGGCAGCATGGATCGAAATCCTTCCGGCTTGAGCGCCAGAATCGAACATTTGAGTTCCGGCAGCAGGCGTTCCACCGTACTTCCGGTCAACAATCCTGACACACCCGTTTTTGATGACGTGCCAAGGATCACAAGGTCTGCATTCGCTTCCCGGACGGCTTTCAGAATGCATTCATCCGGATCGCCAACCGACACATGCACTTTCACGCCGGAGAGCAGCGTACGATGATCCGTCGCGGCGAGTTGTTCGTGAACTTTGCCCGTCAGATCGGTCACATCGGACGCCTCGTCCGCCGCATGCACAACATGGACGCGCGCGGAAAGTTTCGAGGCCATCGACACGGCCGTGCGAATGACATCTGCACCGACGGGACCAAGATCCGTGCAGGCGACGATGTCCATGGAATCATTTTCTTCCAGCGGAGGTTTGACGATCCACACAGGCCCTGGCGCAAGTCGCAACAGTTTTAATCCCGTGCTGCCGAAGAGGACTCGCCGCAGCGATCCCAGATCGCGGGTTCCGCAAACGATGAGCGTATCCGGGCGATTGCCGGCCAGGCGAATCAGTTCTTCCCACGCATCCCCGGTTCGGACAACGCAGTCCACCTGTTTGCCGGATTCTGCACCTGCAGCGTACTGCTGCCGAAGTTCGCTGAGGACGGCTTCAGCGGCAGTGCGGTCCTGGATCAATTGCCGGTCAGCGTTTTCATGTGAACCAAACCAGCCTGCAGATGGTGCTTGCAGAACCGACGCCAGTGTGACGGGAATTCGACCACCGTCGGCAACCTGAAATGCATTCCGTACCGCCAGTTGTGTTGGCAGCTTCAGCTTAGATGCATCCCAGGGTCGCTCTGTCGGCATTTCTACCCCGACCACAATTCGCTTGACCTGAAACATGATCGACTCTTTGGAATATGGTTGATTCTTGATCGTAGGGTGGGACCAGCGGCTGATAAGCCACGCCAGCCGACCATGAACGCCGTCGCACCACATTCTACCGCAACTTGTCCGGTATTCACTTCCACGGCAAAGAATTCGCGTGAGTCCCGACGAATGAAATTTGGGGTAGGATGTTGAAGTCGCGGCATTTGCTTAGAATGCTCGGTCCCGCAATCAACCCGTTTAATCCCGAGCCATCGGCGAGGCAATTTGTCCAACAGCCTCGCCGATGGCTCGGGTTAAACGAAAGCGGATGGTAAACACAATATCCGCGCCGTGCCGCTCACCAGAATGGATCACACAATGAAAGCCGTGCAATTTCAAAAGACAGGTGAGCCAACTGAGGTTCTGAAGACGCTTGACACAGATCGCCCCGTGCCAAAATCCGGCGAAGTATTGGTGCGGATGCTCGCGACGCCGATCAATCCGTCAGATCTCATGTACATCCGTGGACGCTACACCGTTCCGGCTCAGTGTCCGACGACTCCCGGTTTTGAAGGCGTCGGCGTTGTGGAAGCATCCGGTGGCGGACTGCGAGGCCGATTGTTCATGAAACGCCGGGTCGTGGTGCTCAATCGGCGCGGTGGTAACTGGGCAGAATATGCGGTTGTCCCGGCGACAGAAGTCATCCCCATCAGCAGCAGCCTGTCAGTCGAACAGGCCGCGACGTTCTTCGTCAATCCGGCGACGGCGTGGGTGATGACGCGTGAAGTCCTCAAAGTTCCGCAAGGACAATGGCTGGTCCAGACCGCCGCCGGTTCCGCGCTCGGGCGTATGATCATTCGCCTTGGACAAACGACCGGGTTCAGGACATTCAACATCGTCCGGCGCGAAAGCCAGGCAGAAGAACTGCGCCGCCTGGGGGCCGACCATGTTGAAGTCTTCGACGAATCCAAACACACACCGGAGGCACTCAGCGCATCCATTCGCAGGACGATCAGCATTGCTGGTGCCGGAGCGAGCTTTGCGATTGACGCTGTCGGCGGTGCTACGGGGTCGGCTGTCATTCAGAGTCTTGGCCATCATGGCCGCATGCTGGCTTACGGGACACTCAGCAATGAGCCGTTGATCATCAGCCCGCGACTCCTGATGACGACGAGCAGCAAAGTCGAAGGTTTCTGGCTCGGCAGCTTCATGGCAGGCGTCTCGCTGCCGTTCAAGCTAAGTCTGGTTCGCCGACTGACAAAACTGATCCAGGCAGGTGTTCTGGGCACTGAGATCGCTCGCACAAACACGCTGGATCAGATCCACGATGCAGTGAAGGCTGCAGAAGACTCAACCGTGCAAGGGAAAGTCCTGCTGCGGATTTCGTAGACGCCAGAGCGAATGCCGTGATGCGTTGGCGTGGATTCCAACGCAGTGGCACATGGAGTGGCGTGGAGTCTGCTTCCAGCGAGCAGGCATTCCATCGTCGAGACAGAAAGACCCGGTAGAATTGCTGCGAGCCGCGCAATCGTGCCGATCGATTCAACCGGGTTTGGTTGAGTTTAGTGAACACGCGATGTTCTCTGGTCGCCTCAATTGTTTCGCTTTTGATGCCAGTCACCAATTCGCAGGATATGTTTCCGGAGAGTCGCAACAGGTCTTGCGCTGCGCTTGGGGTGTTCCCGGACGTGAGCCGGTTGTTTCGATTCCGGTGACGATGTTTGTTGTGTCGCAAAGGCCTGACGAATGAGTTCGTTGCTGAATCACGGTTCCGCCGTGGATGCCCGGAGAAACTCACGATGACGACCACTCAGGAAATTCGCAACGCCACCACTGTCGGCGTACCGCCTAAAATCAGCAGTCGCCCCGACGGCATGACGCCCCGCACAAACGCCAGGGGGCGTGAGCTTACGGCGCTGGGGATCCTGACGGCGTTGCGACGTCGCTGGGTCCCGGCGTTGGTGCTGGCAATCCCTGCCGCGCTGCTGGCCTTTGCGATTGTGTGGGAAATGGTCCCGGCGAAATACGAGTCGTCTGCCATCCTGAAGATTCAACAATACGAACAAATCATCGTTTTTGAAAATGCCAAGCAGCGCAGCACTGAGTTTCTGACGTACCGCGATACTCAAAAAGGATTCATCAAGAGCCGAGGTGTCCTGACAGCCGCGTTGCGTGATCCAAAAGTCGCTGAATGTCGCACGATGCGTACCGTAGGTCATCCGGTCGAATGGCTGATGAAGGAGCTTAAAGTCGATGAACAGATCAGTCCCGAATTTTTGAAGATCAGTCTGCAGGGCGAGTATCCTGAAGACCTGGCATTGGTCGTCAATGCCGTTAAAGAATCGTATCTGAACGAAGTTGTCTACAACGAACGCAACAAGCGCATCGAAAATCTTCGGAAAGCAGAAGAATCTCACCGCGACGTCGATCAGCGTGTGCGTGCAGCTCAGACGAATATTGAACGCCTTGCCACACATCTGGGAAGTGTTGACCCGAAGCTGCTGATCCACGATCAGGGTCGCATTCAGCAGAAAATCTCAGACCTTGATAAGGAACTTCGGGAACTCAACGGGGCCATTCAGGCCGAAGAAGCACTGCAGGCGCAGGGCCTTTCCGGGGGGCTGTCTGGAACTGATCCGGATCTGTTGAGCATTCGAAACGGAGTTCGCAGTGGCACGTCTCCGGGCACAACCGGCACCGTGGATCTGCGTGGCGAACTC
>JAYSPO010001493.1:0-2719 GCA_043722015.1 Candidatus Kuenenia sp.
TTGCGCGGCGAACAGAGTCACGTACCAAGTGCCAATGTCGCAGAATACTCATCAAATTCATGGATTTCCCAGGCAAATAAACACCGATGAGCGATGTTCGACTTTGCAGAAGCCCGAGCGA
The DNA here is from genome assembly GCA_043722015.1 of Candidatus Kuenenia sp. GTDB lineage: Bacteria > Planctomycetota > Planctomycetia > Planctomycetales > Planctomycetaceae > SXXK01. Next base: position 122 of record JAYSPO010001493.1, read on the forward strand.
TGCGGCATGTGATCCCTCACCGCGTTTACCTTAGACTTGATGGAAACTGGAGCAGAACGCATGCGATCAGCAGCAGTAAAGATATGGGTAATATTCTCTGTGGTGTTGACTCATGCAGCAGGCGTCGTTTTCGCACAGGGCGATACGAACACGGCGAGGTGCGAATTTCGAGGGCAGATCGTTGATCCTGCAGGAGAACCTGTGGAATCTGCGGAAATTCGTCTTCACCGCTGGAATTCTGAGACCTCTTGCTGGTCCCCTGCGGAACGAACCGCTGAGTCGGACACGGTCGGTCACTTCAGATTTGATGAACTCCCACCGGACGAATTTTGGTGTGTGCGCGTCGCTGCGGCAAACACTGGTCTCCGCCTTCATTCACAGGCTCTGAAAAGTGGAGAGCACTGCCATATCAAGCTGAAGCTGTCTGAAGCTGTCAGCGCATTTCTCACGATTGTCGATGAGGATGGAAAACCAATCGCTGGTGCCAGATTCAGGTCGTACGCGATCACAGACGAAGATCGCAATGTTTTCTTCATTCAGCGTCAAAGTGAACCTGGCCTGGAAATTGACAGTGCCGTCAGCGACGAGAATGGCCGCCTGCCGTTGCCTCTTTTTTGCACCGGGACATCATTGGATGGATTTTGGATTGATCATCCGACATTCAGCGCGAAAGGTGGAAACTTGACAACTCCGCTGTTCGGCGGGGAAGTGGACAGAGTTTACCTGCAGCAGGGATTTCCACTCAGACTCGAATTTGTGGATGAGAACAACAAGCCAACGGACGCTCTCAAGGAGGTTTCTGTCAGGCTCCTCAATAATGTGACATCTCATGATTCTTCGATTATCGATACAAACTATCCCGTGACGAATGCAAATCTGACCGTTGCCATGTCAGAGAGTCAATTTCGCATTTTCATTCTGCGTTCCAGTGAGTACTTCATTACACCCAATGTCGTTCAGCCAAGGCCCGCGACATTTGCAATCAAGCCGGGTACCAATGACCAGTGGAAGTTTCGAGTCGTTCCCAAAGTTTCCGTGGTCGGTCGAATCATCGACGAACATGGCCAGCCTGTTGCGGGAGCCCCGTTTCGCGGCGAGATCGAAAATCTGATGGCCGATGGTACTCTTGTGCCCGGAGAATGGGGGCAATGGGCTTACGCCGACGGGGCCGCGTCAGATAAGAACGGTGAGTTCCGAATCGATCTCGCGAAAGGTCGCGGTCGTGTCTTTTATCAGGGCATTGGGATTCCGTCTTCACAGATCACTGAAGTCGTTGTTTCCGAAAGCGGTGGGCAACGCATTCCCGACATCGTTGTCAGCGACCTTCCCACTATCAACGGGACGGTGCTGGATTCTGATGGTCATCCGGTTCCCCAGGCCGTCGTCCGAATTCATAGTGCCAGTACCGCTCGATACACACTTCCTGTCATCACGGGTGGCGACGGTACGTTTCACATTCCGCTGGAAGCACTGCCGACTGCGGAGGACACGGACGAGGCGGCCTATGAACATCAGGTTTTCGCCTACCTGCCGAATGAGCGAAGAGGTGGCGTCGTCACAATAGACGTGAGAAACAACATGAGTTGCCAGGGGTTGGAAATTGCCGTGGCAAACCACCCAGCCGAATGGCCGCTCTCTGAGATGACGTCGGGGTTCAGCGCATGGGAAAAAGGCGATGGCGATGCGCGGCCTGACAAAATGCGGACCAACAAGAACTCCGTTGGTGCCATCGTGCCCGGTCTCGACGGCGAAGTCTGGCTGAACACGGAGCTGAAAAGCCTGAGTGAATTTCAGGGGCGATTTATTCTTCTCGACTTTTATACGACATGGTGCGGACCGTGTCAGCGGGACTTTCCGTCTGTGAAAGCAGTCCATGACTTGTTTAGCTCACAGAATGTCGCGGTGATCGCAGTTCACGACAACTCCTCGCCGCTGGAAAAGATTCGGTCTCATGCCTCCGAGAAGGGCATGGCGATGCCGATCGCGGTAGACCATTCGGACGGCCGGATCCTAAAGGCCTGGAACAATATCGGACTTACGCGTGGCTATCCGAGCTACGTCCTTCTGGATCGAGAAGGTCGGCTGTTGGCGTCTGATGATTCAACCCCCGGACCGTTGCTTCGGAACTACAAAATCGAGATTGTCCGGCAGATCCTGTTGAAGGAAGCAGATGCAAGGGAATGAGCCGGTTCACAAGCACCGCGATTCCGCTCGGGATCGCTTCCAGCGGTGTGGCCGTCGAAGGATGGATTTCAAATTTGAAATTTCAAATTTGAGATTTCTGATCCCGCTGCCTCGTGTTCAAACCAACCTTCCGGGTGTGTCACCATGATTTGAAAATCCACCCGATTCTCCTGCCGGTTCGCCAGCTTGACCACCCTTAATCCGTGCGTGGACTGGAGGGGTACGAATACCAGAAAACCGGCAACTTTGGATGCACGCACCATTTGGGATTGAAACGCAGTGGATTCCCCTCGAGAAGTTTAAGTTCTACGATTTATGGCTGTCGCATCTGGCACTCACGGGGAACCATGATTCACGGTGCCCAGCGAGGCGGACAGATATCTCGCATCTGACAGCGAAATGCAAAAAGGCAAC
>JAYSPO010001494.1:0-1536 GCA_043722015.1 Candidatus Kuenenia sp.
TTGAGATCTCGAATCAGCGCCGCTGCAGGTCGATCGACGTCGCGGCACTGCAGACGCAGGTCACTCGGCAGATTGTAAAAGACAAAAAAGGAAGACAAAAAAGGTGTCAGGAACGAATGGCACTGTCGTGATTATAAGTTACTTCATGTGCAGTGTTTACGTAATTCGGCCCTGAGGACATCTCGCGGCTTCTGCATCAGCGGGTAACCGTGACGGCGGCGCTTGATCACACGAGGTTCCAGTCTTCCCGGTCGGTCTCCGACTCGACATTCGGCGATCCGTTTCAGAAGTTCATCGCACTCCTTCCGCAACGCCTCGGGCGACATCAGCCCGCTCGCATGCACGGCCCAGCAGGACAGGACGAATTGACAGGTACTTGTGAAACTGATCGTGCGCGGTTTCTGTTTGCTACGGATGGCGGCGGAGGCTGCCGTCAGCCGGATGAGATTATAGGCCAGAATCGTTGTGCGAAATTCGATGCGAACCATCTCCGGAGACTTGCAGCGAACGTGACCCAGATTCAGGGAATCCTTGATACTTCGGATATCTAACTCCGAACTCCAGCGATGACCATATAGCTCTGCAATGTCTTCCTTCGTGTATGCGTCAACGTCCGTCATGGTTGTGACCACCGTGATCGACTTTGTGCGTTTTCCTTTCTCGACGATCGCGTAGCGTAGTTCGCGAAGTTCGAGCGTCTCAGGAATTGTGGCGTATGTCTTTTCGTCCATCCATGCTGGTCGATCGGGTCTGGTCCACACGATGAGATGATCGTACTTGCCAAGCCGACGGCCCTTACGAAAATCGACACGACGCAGATGGTGCAGTCGAGCACACACATCCACGCGCTGATTCAGCAACAGCGCGATCATCATGAACGAGCAGTAGTAACGATCAAACACGACGACATCCCCGGCCATCAGAGACGCCATCATCTGTCGCAGTAGAGCGGATTCGCCCGTTTCCTTACCCTTGTACGGACCAAGGACAACATCCATGACCATGGCGATCGCCAGAGACAGGATGACAACGCTTCGGGCGATGGGCAGTCCCACACCTTTCTTCTGAGTTCGCGGATGAGGGAATTCGGCCTGATTCTTTTCCGTATCCGGCATGGTGCAAGTAAAGCCATCGATAAGTTTCGTATGACGTCCTTTCCACAGCCATGCTGCGTCCACTTGTTGTTCGGCATCGCTGGCGATCTCCGCGCTGAGTTCGCGGAGCGCGGGTTCGGAGAGCTTGGCTCGAGCGCGACAATAGTCACCAGTGTCTGAAGTGGGGGCAGTACGTCCGACCTGCAGGCAGAAGCTGATGATGCCGGCGACAGCCGACTGGCACGACGCTTCCTTGCGATCCCGAAGCACTTGCCCGAGAAACGCCCACAGCACGATGGCCGTGCTGTAAATCCCGTTCTCGCCAAACAGTCCGCCATGATTCCGAAAGATGCGTTCGATTTTCTCCGAGGTCACCACTTCAGCAAACGGCAACCCCGGCTGCAGCAAAAATCCATCCACGGTCATTTGAAATCCCGGCTTC
>JAYSPO010001495.1:0-12814 GCA_043722015.1 Candidatus Kuenenia sp.
CCCAGAAACAGCGTGACCAGCGAGGACGAAATCCGAAATCGTGATTTGCGAAAACTGTCCGCCTGCCACCACCAGCGGCGAACCAGAAACAACAACCCAAAGAACATCATGAATCCCGTCATCGTCGGCAGGCCACTTTCCAGCACATGAATCCGACCAATATTTCCGCCATTGAAAACGCCTTCGCCGTCTGCATGCAGCAACGGTGTTTCATTGAGCATCAGGAACCGTTGCAGGATGGCCGCCACGGCTCCCACGCCCAAACCCAGACTCCCTTGAACCAGACGCCGTACGAAAGTATCACCCGTGCGACCTTCCCACATTTTCGCAGGCACAATCAAAGCCCATGCAGAGATTAATGTCACTGTTCCGAAGAACGCCACGTCGGCAGGATTCGGAAGCATATCCGTTGCCAGATGCACGGCAGTCGTCACCAGAGCCGCTGCGGCCAATGCCACGGACAATGAAGTCGTGATATCAGCCGCCCGCTGACCACCTGGGATTTGTCGAACGGTAGCCGGAGTATAAACAATCGCTGAAACCGGCATCGGTTGCGGAGCTGGCGGCGTGTAACGCTGCTGAGCTCCCACCATCACAGGCGCGGCCTGCCCAGGTCCTTCCATCAGAGGCCCTGGTGTCGGTGCCCCCGGCATCGGCGGCCTCCCCGGCATCGGTGGTCGAGACGGAGAGGTCGCGACCTGTGTCATTCGAGAGGACTGCGACTTCATAAAAAATGTGCGATAAACCAGATACGCGAGCCCGCCAATCACGCCGCCGGCTGTGAGCGGGCGAAACGCGCCTGATTGCAGAATCAGCCACAACACGGCACCGCAGAGCACCCACTTCACCGGTGTCGGAACGCGTGTATTCCAAAACTCCGTCGCCGAATTCCACTTACCAGCCAGTCCACTCTCACCACGCGCTGCCACCACCTGCGGACTGCCGAGCAAGGTTGTCGCCAGTGCTGTCGCTGACTTCTTTCCTGATGGCTTGGAAGCGTAGACGGGCGTCGGCTTCTCAATCGCAAAACCGGATTCTTCAATCGCCTTCCGAAAGCGACGTTCCAGTTCTTCCACATCGCTGATACGTCGATCCGGATCCTTTTCCAGTGCCGCTGCCAGCACGGGACGCAATTTCTCAGGCAGCACCGACAAATCGGGTTCCGCCGTCAGGTGCTTCATCAGAATCTCAGCCGTCGTTTCGCCTTCAAACGGAACGCGGCCGGTGATCATTTCATACAGGATGATTCCCAGCGAATATACATCGACTTCGCGACCGTAACGTCCGCGAGCTACCTCCGGTGCCATGTAGTAAACGGTCCCGACACTCTGCGTCTGCGCGCTGCGGCGACTTTCGGAAATGTACTTCGACAGGCCGACATCACCGATCTTCACCTGATCTGCATCGCTGAACACGTTGGCAGGTTTCAAATCGCGGTGGACCAACCCGCGATCGTGCAGGAAACTCAAACCAGCCGTCATTCCGTGCAGCCAGCGAAAAACTTCAGTCAACGGCAACCCGGCCGGATTTTCCTGCAGCACTTCGTACAAACCTTTGCCGCCGACATACTCCATAATGATCCAGTGATCCTTTTCGGCATCCTGCCGCATATCAAAGATCGTCACCAGATTCGGGTGCTTCAGATTCAGACACTGTGACACACCACGCAGCTCGACTTCCATATTGTTGTGCAGGAGCTTAAGCGCGACTTCTTTACCGGCGTCAGTCAGCGCGTAGTACACTTCACCAAATCCACCGCGATGAATCGCGCGTTTGATGGTGTAACCTTCCAACGGTCTGGATTCTGGTGCGAGTGCAAACTTCATAACGCTCTTCCGACTAAAACTGTTACCGGCGGCTAGCGCCGTTCCGCTGAATTGTCTGAACACACTACGCTTTCAGTCTTTCAATCCGAAACCGAAAGTCATCACTTGAAACAATATCACCGTCGCTCAGGACGGCGGAATCCCGCACTCTTACTCCGTTGACACTCAGGATGGCTTTCGAACGACACCGTAGTACGCCGTCCTGATGATAAATCACCACAAGTTCCGGCCAGTCCGGACAGCACACATGATGATCCTTTCGAGGCCCCAGCAGAATACTGTCCGTCATCAGAATGATACCATTGACCGAGTGGGCTGGACGATGGGGACTTTCAAAATCTATCAAAGCAGATCCAGCCAGGACGCTGGGAATGCGAAAACCCAGTCGAACTCGCTCCGCCAGACAGATTTCATCGCCGGTCCTCAGCAACGTCGGGCCAGTGACCGCTCGACCCGACACAACGGTCGAATTGTGCGGATGGATGAACCAATCTTCTCCATTTCGTAAAAGTGACGCATGACGTCGCGACAGATTGGCCATCAGACAGATGTCAGCTGATTTGTCTTCCAGCGTCGGGCCACCGATCAGAAACTGAGAACCCACGCACAACTGCCAGGCTCCCACTCCGTCGATCCACAACATGTAACGATCCGTCGGCATAGGCCACTTCAATTCTCTGCGTTCCGCTGAGTCCGCCGTCGAGCGATTTCTGCAAAAAGATTTTTCAACAGCAGGCGGGATCATTGTAGAGCCTTCGTAGGATGGAGCCAGTGAACAACGCGAGCGCCGGCCCACCATTTTCCCAACATTTCAGTCGTGGGCCGGCTCGGCTGATCGCCGCTTGTCCCACCCTACTCTCGCAAGAGTCCGAATCATGAAATTGTACTTTGATCAAATTTCTGATGCTCAACACACGAAAAACTCCGGGCCCGAGCGAACTGCGAGCCCGGAGCGATGTGAGTCCCGGTCATGTTGCGGAAGTCATTTCCGCGTGATTGTTCAATTCTCGCCGACGTCCCCTGCAACGTTCGTCCTGAGTTGCTGCAGTTTGTCCAGGGCCTGACGGCACCCGGCTCGCCGACAATAGTTTGCGGTTCAGATCGATGGCTGAGTGCTGACTTCGGCAACCGAATCATCGCTCTTCAGACCAAAGTGTGAATCGATTTCTCCGACAATGTCGCCATTTGCCGGAGCGATTTCTTCATTCACCGGAATGCCACCGAATACAGTGCCTTCGGTTTCCAGGACTGACTCACGCACATCCAGAGCATGATTCATTTCTTTGATCATCTTTTCCACATGAGCCAGTTGCGAATCATCGATCTCGATCGAATTGATGGCTTCGGCTGCCTGAACCTGCTTCAGACGTGCTTCAAGCTGAGCGACCTTCACAACCAGATCCTGCTTGCGGGACAACAGCGTGTCCAGCTTCTTCTGGTTGGCTCGCAGCGTATCACGCTGAGCCTTCAGAATCTGACGATCACGTTTGATGCCTTCTTCAACTGAACAGAATGTTTCGAAACGATGAGCCAGATCCGATTCAACTTCGCCGCGGCTGTATGAGACAGCCCGATAAGTGAACGAAGTGCCTCCGCTTTCCAGGTCGCTTCGCAGAGCAAGGATGGCTTCCTTCTGTTTGCCAAGTGACCCTTCCTTGTCGGTCAGATCACGTTCCAGATCTTTGACATCGACCGATTGTTCCGCAACGATCGTCATATGCCGACGAATCTCCGGAACCAGATTGTCCACTTCATCGCGGATGCGATCGAGTTCAAATTCGACCGAAATCTCCGACTTCACGACCTCCCGTACCTGACCTCCAAAGGTTCGCAGGTAACTGAAGGCATCTGAACCCAACAACAGGCCGCCAGCCAAAGCCAGCGACGCTGTACCAACTACGATTTTCTTCAACATTTCAATTCTCCTTGCCGGGGTGCCACACGTTTTTTTGCGGGCTCAGTTCCCGCAGCATGGGGACGTGATTCGACGGCCAGCTTCGTTGCTTAGAAGAAATTGAAAGATTTTTTTGAAGAAGGTTCAAGAACCACATTTTCGCAGGATCGCTGCGTTTTGTCTGCCTGGACTGTGTTTAGTAGGTCCTTTCTGCCGGAAAGGACTTTCGCCGCAAGGCGAACCGCCGTGGGACGTACATCCGCCGCGCGTCGCCGCGCAGCCGTCCTTTCCAACGCGACTCGTCGCTGGGCGCGGCGAGCGGGCTGTTGATTTAGTTGTAGGGTGCGTGAAGCGGAGCGCAACGCACCATTTGGGGAAAACGTGCGAAACTGGTGTGTTTTGCCAGCGCTGCACACACCCTACAAGAATTACTAAATCAACAGCCCGCAAGCCGCGAAGTCCTCCTCGGCAGGAAGCACCCACCGAAATCCGCAGCTGCACCCGAAAAACTTCACGATCCGCCTGACATTGACAAACGCACACCGCTGGATACTCTGTGTCCCGTTCGTGACGTTCAGACAACCGCCTGCATGGATTGTTGGCATTCAATCGCAGTTTTGCTGGACAGAGAGCCGCTGGAATGAGTGATCCGCAACGCCACGACAAGATTCCGGCCGAAGACTCGCTGAACCCGTATCGTGCCCCAGACTCGCCACAGGAACCCGCTGCAGACCAGATCCCGGATTTCGCGAGCCGGAAACGCCGCAAGCTCATTCAGCTTCTGGTCTTGATGGCAATCCTTGGGTTCCTGACTGGACTCTTCCAGGATTCTTCGATCAATCGCGTTACGGACCTGACTGGAGCCATAGTCATGGCGATGTTGATTGTCGGGTGGTGCGACATAGACCGCGAAGAACGGCAACTGGATCGATGGCGTTTCTTCGTCCCCCTGATGGTCTTGTGCCCTGGCCCGCTTGTCGTGTTGCCTGCGTATTTGTTTGTGACCCGCGGCGTCGGTGGTTTTGTGGCAACCGCAATAGCGATCGCGTTTTTCGGACTCATGATGTTTGATGGCGCTGTGACACTCGTCATGGGATTGCTGCTCACAGGTGGGATTTGACCTACAGGTCGAGCACTTCGCATTTGCCTGTCTAATCCGGACCGGGGTATCCATCTTTCGAAGTCTTCAAATCTGTGTTCCGGTGGCACGCACCCGGAAAGCGTGCATCTGAGGCAGTCGCGTGGTATATTGGTTTGAGTGATTTCGTGATCCTCCACGCGGTCGGAAATGAGTCCGGCGAGCGGAGCGGCGTGAGCCCTCCGGTACCTCGTTGTTGTACCGGCAAGCTGACGCATGCCGCTCGCCAATTGTCTCACTCGTGAACGCGCGGAGTATAAGTTCCGGCAATGTGTGAAAGAGGTGCTTTGATGAATCGTGCTACTCGACCCAACCAATTGACTCGTCGCTCAATGCTGGCGTCTGCTTCAGCGATGGCTGCTGCAGTCGCAGGGCTGCAGATTTCGGACATCCTGCTGGCGGAACCTCAGTCGAAGAAGCTGAAAACGACCGTCGGCAGCGACATGAGTTTCGGTCTCGTGACGTATCAATGGGGCAAAGATATGGACTTGCCGACGCTGATTGATACATGCGAAAAATCCGGGTTGACGGGCGTTGAGCTGCGTACCGAACATCGTCACGCTGTCGAACCCGCGTTGTCAAAAGTAGAACGGGACGCTGTGCGAAAACGCTTCGAGGCGAGTTCCATTGAGCTGATCGGTTACGGATCGAACGCGCAGTTCCATGAAGCAGACGCCGAAAAAGTGAAGGCCAATATTGAACTCACGAAGCAGTACATTCAGCTGATGCACGACTGTGGCGGTTCGGGTGTCAAAGTCAAGCCGAACGGTTTTGTGAAAGACGTTCCTCACGAACAAACGATCGAGCAGATCGGCAAGGCCCTGAACGAAGTTGCCGAATACGGCCAGCAGTACGGGCAGCAGATTCGCGTCGAAGTGCATGGCGCGGGGACGCAGGAATTGCCCGTGATGAAGGCGATTTTTGATGTCGCCACGCATCCGAATGCCGCCGTCTGCTGGAATTCCAACGCAGAAGACCTGCAGGGAGAGGGGTTAAAACACAATTTCGATCTGGTCAAGGATCGTTTCGGTGCGACCGTGCATGTTCGCGAATTGACGCTCGGTGATTATCCGTACGACGAACTTTTTCGACTGTTCAAAAACATCAAATACGCAGGCTGGATTCTGCTTGAAGCTCGTGAGGAACCTGCGGACAAGGTTGCGGCATTGATTGAACAACGGCTGGCGTTTGAAAGGCTGGTCGCGAGTGCTGGGTAGGGATCGTACTGAAATGTAGCCGTGTCCTCCCAGGGAATCTCAGTCGGCGGAGCGACTGAGCTACGTAGGCGATGTCGCTCCGCGACTCGCATTTTGGCAGCGTCCTTACCGAAACGACCACATTCTGCCTTGTACGATCACACCGTTGGAGTGCAGGTTAAGCGGGAAAACTCACCTATGAAATTCATTCTGGCACTTGATCAGGGCACGACGAGCAGTCGGGCCATTCTGTTTGACCATGCGGGAATCGCTGTGGCCTCAGCGCAGCAGGAGTTCAGGCAGCATTTCCCGCAGCCTGGCTGGGTAGAGCATGATCCGGAAGAAATCTGGGCATCTCAGTTGGCCACGGCCAAAGCGGTCCTGCGGGATGCTCAGGTCGATGCAGGCCAGGTCGCTGCAATCGGAATTACGAACCAACGCGAGACAACAATTGTCTGGGATCGCGGCACGGGGGATGCGATCAGCAATGCGATCGTATGGCAGGATCGCCGCACGGCTGACGTCTGCGACGGGCTTCGCAGAGATCAAGCGGATCGGATGATCCGCAAGAAAACAGGACTCATTCCGGATGCCTATTTTTCCGCCACCAAGCTGCAATGGATTCTGAAGAACGTCAAGAGTGCGAAGCAACGGGCACGCAAGGGAGAACTGGCATTCGGGACGGTCGATTCGTGGCTGTTGTGGAAGTTGACGGAAGGTCGCGTGCATGCCACCGATCCCAGCAACGCCTGCCGCACGATGCTGTTCAATATCCACAAGGGTGACTGGGACGAAAAGCTGCTGCGACTGTTTGAAGTGCCTCGGGAAATGCTGCCGGAAGTCCGGTCGTCGAGCGAAGTGTTTGGACACACGACGTTGCTCGGTGGAGAGATCCCGATCGCGGGGATTGCGGGAGATCAATCGGCGGCGTTGTTCGGTCAGATGTGTCATCGGCCAGGAATGGTAAAAAACACCTACGGCACCGGCTGCTTTATGTTGATGCACACCGGTGACAAACCCATGGTGTCCAGGAACAATCTGCTGACGTCGGTCGCATGGAAGATCAATGGGAAGACGGAATACGCTCTGGAGGGCAGTATCTTCATTGCGGGCGCAGTTGTGCAATGGCTGCGCGATGGACTGGGGATCATTCGCAAGTCGGCAGACATTGAAACGTTAGCCGCAGAAGTACCGGATTCGGGCGGCGTGGTTGTCGTCCCGGCATTCGCGGGGCTCGGTGCGCCGCACTGGGATGCGTGGGCGCGAGGCCTGATGATCGGGCTGACACGCGGAACCACGTCGGCACATGTTGCCCGAGCGGCTCTTGAGAGCATCGCGTTTCAAGTGACCGATGTACTGAATGCCATGCAGGCCGATGCCGGACTCAAGGTGCGTGAGTTACGCGTGGATGGCGGTGCGGCTGCCAACAATCTGCTGATGCAGTTTCAGGCGGACCTTTTGAACGTACCGGTTGTGCGGCCCCAGGTGCTGGAAACCACTGCACTCGGCGCCGCGTATCTGGCAGGTCTTGCCGTTGGATTCTGGAAGAACAAACGCGACATCGATTCGCAGTGGAAAGCTGACGCGAGGTTCACGCCTGGCATGAAGAACGCCGAGCGCGAAACCAAAATGCGACGGTGGGAACGCGCTCTTGAACGCAGCAAAGCGTGGGAAGAGTAGCTTGACTCTCCGAGTCGAGTGCGATTCCCGTAGCTTGGACATTCTTGTCCGAGTTCTTGCCAGAAAACGTTCCGCAGTGGCGAACAGTGTATTACAGCAACGCCCGTTTCGCCCGTTCTTTGGGTAGCTCGACGGACATGAATGTCCATCCTACATAAGAGCACGTTACTCGGTCGTTTCACTCACGATCGACATTTTCTTGACGAAGTCCAGGTCAGGGAAACTCTGCTGCAGATAGGCATTGCCTCCCGACTCAATGCTGGGCTGCTGTGGTGATTCACCGTACTTTGACTCAATCGCATCAACGTTTTCCATGCCCTCGATTACCTTTCCGAACGGGGCGAAGCCCTGGGAATCGAGAGATGCGTTGTCGGCAAAGTTAATAAAGATCTGCGTCGTGCGGCTGTCCGCGCCTGAGGTGGCGAACGTGACGAAACCGCGTTTGTTGCTCTGCGTAACAGAATCGTCATTGATATTCCGATCCCATTCCTGCTGCACTGCCGGGTCGCCATTGATTCCGAATTGTACCATAAAACCGGGCACCACTCGGAAATAACGGCACTCATCGTAGTATCCCGCTTTGACGAGTTGGTAAAACCGTTCGGCACCGATCGGAGCCCAGTCGCGATGAACTTCGATCGTGAAGTCGCCTGCCGATGATTCCACTTTGACTGTGAATGTACCTTTCTGCGGTTCGTTTCGAGCTTCATCCAACGGCGGTACTGTCGGCCGTGCCACCTTCGGAGTACTCGCTGGCGCTTGGGCAGCGGCCTTGCTCCACGCCGTAGTTTTCCGGGCATTTTCAATTTTTGCCAGTGAATCATCCAGCGACGCTGGTCCGTCAACGCCGCCATCCGAACATCCGACGACGGACAGCATTGAACCGGCAATCAGTAGAGCGACACAGAGTGAGACGTACAATCGCATTGCTATTTCCTATAAGACAGTTCTGACTATTTTTTAAGCGCAGGTGCATTCTTCAGCACGGAGAGGACGGCATCCCGCAGCGCGGGCACGACAGACACGCCGTCGCCACCGGTGATAGTTTCCACACCCTTCCAGTCCGTACACGTTCCGCCCGCTTCACGCAGAATTGGAATCAGAGCCGCAATGTCCCACGGCGACATCAGCGGATCGATGGCAATTTCTGCGCGACCGGTGGCGACCATCGCATGACCATAGCAATCACCCCAGCCGCGGGCGACTTTGACCTGATTCATGACGGCCACGATTGAATCGAATCTGCCCGTACTCGTCCAGTGCGTCGGTTCCGTGAACATCATCCGTGCATCGCTGATCGCAGTCAGGCCACTCACTTTTGTTCGACGTGGCGCCTGATCGCGAATCTGCCACCAGCATCCCTGACCTTCTGCGGCGTAGACAACTTCATCGAGTGCCGGAAAACGGCAGACCCCCGCCACCATACGTGCGTCTGATTCGATACCAATCAAGGTTCCAAACAACGGCACGCCGTGCACGAACGGTTTTGTGCCGTCAATCGGATCAAGGATCCAGCGGTAGCCGTTCCTGGCGGGAACCGATTCAAATTCCTCACCCAGAATTCCATCGTCAGGAAACGACTCTGCCAGCATTTTCCGGATCAGCAGTTCGGCTCCGCGATCGGCCACAGTCACCGGCGAATCGTCCGACTTCGATTCCACCAGCAGCCCATCGACCTGATAGTACTTCAGGATGAGTTCGGATGCGGCAGCAGCCAGCTGCAGAGCAAAATGAAGTCGGGAAGATACGTCGGACATATAGATTCAGTTCAGCGTGCCCTAACGTTCTTTGTGGGAGTCGCGCCAGCCTTTATGACTGAAGACGCTGTCCGTGCTCCCGGTCCGTACGACCGAACAGTGATTGTCGTTTAAACCCGGAAAACTCATTCCAAAGCCGACTTTAGTATAGACCCCGACTGCGACGTTGCAAGCTGTCCAGAGCCTGTTGTGACCGGACTCTCAGGATCACATGGGATGTTGGTGGGGAGATCCAAGCCAAACCTATCAGAAACGAAGATAAAAATCCTGCGTCAGTTTGCGAAAATCGGCTGTGTAGTCGTGCCGGGTAGCGGTCTCCACTGTGAGGGATTCTGGTTCAGGAGTGCTGGTTGGGTCGGTTCTGGCAAATTCCAGCAGGAGGCGAGAGGGTGCTTTTTCGGGCGTCGGTCGAACCTCGCAGTATCGATGGCAGGACAACCCTGAACCCCTGGCCAGAAGCATGAACTCCTGACCGGCGGGAATCGGCAGGATGGTGCAGAATTGTCCGTCAGGTGCTAAGAGTCTGTCAACTGCTGCCAGCAAATCGATCCTGTTCAGTCCGTCATCATGCCGCGCGACACTCCGACTGACCGAGGCTGACTTCAGGGACTCACTGAACCAGGGCGGGTTCGAAGCGATGAGCGTGTACCGAGTGTCCGCACGGTAATCCCTGACACAACCATGAATTGCACGCAGCCGTTCGCTCCATGCAGACTCGCGGAAATTCTCCGCTGCCTGGTTGCTCGCCTCTTCGTCAATTTCGATCGCGTCGATCGTGGCGTTCGGGTTTCGTTGAGCCAGCATCAGGGCGACCAGTCCGGTTCCAGTGCCAATGTCCAGAATGCGACCCGAACGCGTCTTGTCTGGGCATGCGCGGCACCAGGCTCCCAGCAGGATTCCATCCGTCCCGACTTTCATCGCACAGCGATCCTGCCGAATGCTGAAATGCTTGAACTGAAAAGTGTCGGACATAATGCAGTGCGTGGTTAAGAAATACTTGTTTCTGAACAGGAATGAACGGGTAATCACCTGCCCGGTATTGAGTTCCCGTGCATCTCTGTATCCTCCATTTGCTCCTGTTCAATTGGGGACACTGAATAACACTTCTGAGACAGCGCGGCATCAAACGTCAAACGGCACGCAGGGGGACTGCGCGCCGTTTGAGTGTCAGGGATGCTTCAGCTTTGCAGCCGGTCAGGTACGTCCGATGTTCCTGATTAGCGAGCTTCCGGTGGAAGCGGTACGGGCTCTTCGTTGGTGCTGTTCGTGGTTGTCACTGTTGCTTCGTTTCTGACGGCTCCGATTTCAAGCTGTGAATCCGACTGAGAGAACCGGGTGACTCGACGATCAAGAATCACGCGAGCGGCTTCCCGCATTTCGTCATCCGACAGCCGTCGCAGATTTCCGATCTGTGTCAGTGGTTCCACAACCTGAGCAACTCGGCTCAACGTGGATTCCATCATGGCGATGTCCATCATCGTGCGGCGAACACCTTCGAGAGATTTGACGTGAGCCGCCACTTCCGTGCGGAAGTCGTCCATGATCTCAAGGTTTTGAATGGCTTCAGCCACGTGCTGTGATTGAGTGCTCAACGACGTCCCCATCGCAACCAGCGAATCCAGATTCCTGCGGGACGCCTCAAGCTTCAGACTATCGCCGCTCAGCGTATCATTCATCGCAACGAGCACGCGGGCATTCTCCTGAGCGACCGTCAGCTTCTCACCGGATGCTACCAGTTGATCCTGCAGCGTATTCATTTCTGCAACGGTCGTCTTTGCAGATTCCAGATTGACAGCGGAAACCTTGATGGAATTCGCGAGTCCGACAAATTCGTCAAATCGCGTTGATGCGATTTTCAGCTCTTCAGACTGAGCGGCCATCCGCTGGGTCAGGTCGGCAAGGTTCGTGATCCCTTCGCTGGCCTGTTCGTAGTTGTTGGATGCCGCGATCACGCGATTCTGCAACGCCACAATGCCGTCTACTGAGTTACTGGCGACTTCGGCATTTTTGCTGCCGTGAATAATCGTCGTGAGCAGCTCGTCAAGTTTTGTGATCTGCGTGGACGCCTGCAGCGTCTGCTGCTGACCGGCGACCAGCCGATCCTGAACCGCTGACATCCGGTCCAGTGCGGCCATGGCAACGGATGATGATTCGGCCTCACGCTGAAGACTGCTGCGAAGATTCTGAATGTCGACCAGACTCTTCTGAACTTTCTGCACATGGCTGGCCTGTTCTTCAATGCTCGTGAGCAGATTGTTGGTCTTCCACACGGAGTCCCGTCCGGCGACCAGTTTCTTCATACTGCCTTCAGATTCTTCCAGCCTGGCCTGAATACCGTCGAGTCGTCCTTTCAATGGGCCGACCATCATGAGTTGCATTCCGAAGAACACAACTGCGAGGGACATGACCATACAGATCCACATGAAATTGCGGAATCCAATGAGTTCGGAGTTTGTATTACGTCGGATTGTT
Organism: Candidatus Kuenenia sp.; assembly: GCA_043722015.1. Lineage (GTDB taxonomy): Bacteria > Planctomycetota > Planctomycetia > Planctomycetales > Planctomycetaceae > SXXK01. The sequence continues at coordinate 11,964 of JAYSPO010001495.1, forward strand.
GTTGAACCGTTCAAGGATCTTCCTCCACGAAGTACGCGGCAGACACGCAGTCGTGCCGAATTGTTGATGAATGGGCCCTCTTCGGCACAGGCGATACCAATTGCCTCTGATGCCGAAACTTTGTTTCTTCTCTGACTTGTATCGCCGTCACGTTCGTGTGCAGTTTGCCGGATTCACATCAACCGGCACTTTTTGCCGGGAACGTTCAGCTACCGGCATCGAATGCCGCTTTCGAAACGATTGTGACGGGTATGACGAGGTAAAAGCAACAAGGGGCGACGAAAGACGAGTCCCCGCGATTCATGCAGGTTGGACATTCATGTCCGACGTTTTGGCCAGCACATGCTCCACCTGGCCGGAAATGAGTCCGGCGAGCGGAGCGGCGTGAGCCCAATGGCACCTTGTTCTTGTACCGGCAAGCTGACGCATGCCGCTCACCAATTGTCTCACTTATGACCGTGCGGAGTAGATCTGCATTCTGACAGCCAAATAGCACGAACTACCAGCTGTTCCACACGCTAAAGTTCATTCAGCATCGCGAGGGCCGAGTCCCATGAATAGTGCTGCTGCACCCACTTCGCGGCAGCGGCACCCAGTTCCCGCTGCTTCTGCTTGTTGTCGAACACAGTACTGAGCGCAGCAATCCATTCGACGGCGGAGTCTGCTCTGAGCAAATGAACACCATGCTCTGCGGCAAGACCCTTTAATGGTTCCGGAGAACAGATCACCGGCCGGCCACACGCCATTGCTTCCAGCACCTTGTTCTGCACGCCACGGGCAATTTGCAGAGGCACGACTGCACATGTCGCGCGCATCAGCCAGGGGCGGACGTCCGGGACGGAACCCGTCAC